>CAXSES010000207.1:0-1377 GCA_964236225.1 uncultured Acetobacteraceae bacterium | reverse complement strand
ATACTGGACGCCGACTCGGCGTCGGGAATACTGGACGCCGACTCGGCGTCGGGGGCGCTGGGCGGCGGCTCTGGCACGGCGCGGATCGACGGATGACGCTTGCGCGCCATGCGTTCGACGCGTCGGTCCGGCCCTGGGAGAGCGGCGAGCTGCGCAGCCCGGTGTCCGGGGCGTTGCTGGCGGCGGGGGCGCACGACCTGCACGCGCAGCACCCGGACGGGCGCGACGATCGCTGGCCTGTGGTGGACGGGATCGCGTTCCTGCGCGCGGACCGGCGGGCGCTGGCCGACGCGGCGCTGGCGGCGCTGGACGCGGGCGACGCGGAGACGGCGTGCGTGCTGCTGCTCGAGGATCAGGACGGCTGGGCCTCGACGCCGCCGCCGGACGAGGCGGCACGGCGGAGCGTGGTGCGCGAGCGGGCGACCCTGGGGTTTCGCGAGGCGATGGGGAGGCTGGCATTCGGGCCGGTGGCGGCCTACTTCGCGCATCGCTGGTCGGACCCGACCTTCCTGTCCGGGCTGGCGCTCGCGGAGGCGCACTGGCACCGGCCGGCCGTGGTGGCGGAGCTGGCGTGCGGCGCCGGGCATTTCCTGCGCGAGTTCGCGCGCCGCGACGGCGTGGCCGAGGTGGTCGGCGGCGACCTGGTGTTTGCCAAGCTGTGGCTGGCGCGGCATTTCGTGGCGCCGTGCGCGCGGCTGGTGTGCTTCGACGCGGCGCGGGCCTGGCCGCTGGGGGACGCCTCGGCGGGGCTCGTGTTCTGCCACGACGCGCTCTACTTCCTGCCGGAGAAGGCGCACGTGGCAGCGGAGATGCTGCGCGTGGCGGGGCTGGGGCGGGTTCTGGTGGGGCATGCGCACAACGCGGCGGTGGAGAACCTGTCGCACGGCGCGCCGCTGCTGCCGGAGGAATACGCGGCGCTGTTCGGGCACGCCCGGCTGTACGACGATCGCGAGCTGACGGCGGCGCTGGTCGAGGGCCGCGCGCCCTGCCCTGCCGAGCCTGCGGCGCTGCGTGGGGCGGCGGCGGTGGCGCTGGCGGCGGGCGTGGCGGCGAACGACGTGGCGCGGGCGGTCGCGGGCGGGCTCGCGGCGCCGCCGGCGGGACGTGTGGTGCGGCGCAACCCGCTGTATGGGGCAGGCGGGGAGCTGGCGTGGCCGTCGGCGCGCTACGAGGCGGAGTATGCGGGGCTGGCGACGTATCCGGCGGCGAGCGAGGCGCCGGAGCGGGGGGTGGCGGGGGACCCTGCGATCGAGGCGATGGTGCGGCGGCGGGAGATGCTGGACCTGCCGGAGCGGTGGTGAGCGGGAGGGCTCCGGGAAGGAAGGCCAGGAGCTCTGCCCCTGGACCCCGCCAAGGGCGAGCCCTTGGAACCCACTC
>CAXSES010000206.1:0-5771 GCA_964236225.1 uncultured Acetobacteraceae bacterium | reverse complement strand
GGGCAGAGCCCTGGCCTTGCCTGCCTTGCCAGGTCAGACCCCCAAGGCCGTTGGCATAGGGACCTCGATCCGCGTCGCGGAGCCGGTGCCCGGCCGCGCTCAGCTCCTGTAGCTGCCGTTGATGTCGATGTAGCCGTGCGTCAGGTCGCAGGTCCAGGCGGTGCCGCTGCCCTTGCCGACGCCGAGGTCGACGGTGATCTCCACTTCCCGGCCCCTCATGTGCGCGACCACGGGCGTCTCGTCGTAGCCGGGCACGACGGCGCCGTCGCGCGCCATCCAGGTGCCGCCGACCGCGACCGAGAGCGTGTCGCGGTCCGCGGGCTCGCCCGACTTGCCGACGGCCATGACGATGCGGCCCCAGTTCGCGTCCTCGCCGGCGATCGCCGTCTTGACCAGCGGCGAGTTCGCCACCGCCATGGCGACGCGCTGCGCCGATCGCTTCGAGGCGGCGCCGGTGACGTCGATGCGCACCAGCTTCTGCGCGCCCTCGCCGTCGCGCACCACCTGGATCGCCAGCTCCAGCAGCAGGTCGGCGAGCTGCTCGCGGAAGTCGCGCAGCGCGCGGCCGCCGTGGTCGGGGACGTGCCTGTGCCCCGCCTGGCCGGTGGCGAACAGCAGCACGGTGTCGCTGGTCGAGGTGTCGGAGTCGACTGTGGTGCGGTTGAAGCTGGTGGCCACGCCCCTGGCCAGGGCGTCCTGCAGCGCCCTGGCCGGGATCTTCGCGTCGGTGGCGACGAAGCACAGCATGGTCGCCATGTCGGGCGCGATCATGCCGCTGCCCTTGGCGATGCCGGTGATTCGGACCTCGTGGCGGCCGATGCGCGCGACCCGGGTCGCGGCCTTGGGGAAGGTGTCCGTGGTCATGATGCCGCGCGCCGCGTCCGCCCAGCCGTCGTCGCGCAGGCCGGCGTGCAGCGCGGGCAGGGCGGCCACGATCCGGGCGGGGTCGAGCACCTCGCCGATCACCCCGGTCGAGGCGAGGAACACCTGCCTCGGCTTGCAGTCCAGGAGCGAGGCCGCGGCCTCGGCGGTGGCGCGCGTGGTGTCGCGGCCGGCGCGGCCGGTGAACACGTTGGCGTTGCCTGCGTTGACCACCACGCCGCGGGCGTGGCCGCCCTTCAGCGCCTCGCGGCACCAGTCGATCGGCGCGCCCGGGCACCTGTTGCGGGTGAACACCCCGGCCGCCTCCGTGCCCGGGGCAAGCTCGATCATCGCCAGGTCGGCGCGGCCCTGGTAGCGGATGCCGGCCGCGGCGGCGCCGAGGCGCACGCCTGCGACAGGAGGCAGGTCCGGGAGCCCGATCGCGAGCGGCGAAAGGGCGGCCCTCACCATGGCGGCGATCCTGCCGCCCGCCCGGCCCTCGCGAGCCGGGCCTGCGGCCGGATCACTGGCCGGCCGGCGGCGGGGGCGCCACGCCCTCGGCCGGCGGCGCCTGCTCGCCCGGCTTGATCGACGCGCCGGCCACGGTGAAGCGCTGCACCTTGACCTGGCCGCGCGCCTTCTCCAGCGCGCCCTTGACCGCGTCCTGCACCAGGGCCTGGCGGATCTCGTCATGCGCCTGGGCGTAGTCGACCGGCGGCGCGGTGCGGGCGCCGAGCACCTGGATGACGTGGTAGCCGTAGCGGGTGTGGACCGGCTCCTGGGTGAACTCGCCGTCCTTCATCGCGAAGGCGGCGGTGGAGAACTCGGGCAGCATGTCGCCCTTCTTGAACCAGCCGAGGTCGCCGCCGTTCTGCGCGCCGGGGTCCTTGCTGTCCTCCTTGGCGAGCTTCTCGAAATCGGCGCCGCCCTTGAGCTGCTTGATGATGTCCTTCGCCTTGTCCTCGGAGTCGACGAGGATGTGGCGGGCGTGGACCTCCGCCTCGCCGGGCTTGTTGGCGTAGTCCGCGTCGTACTTGGCCTTGATCGCGGCGTCGGAGATCTTCGGCGTGACCTCGCGGGTCAGCACCGCGTTCTGCAGCGTGGTGTCCTCGGCGCGACGGAGCTGCTCCTGGACCTCCGGGGTCTTGTCGAGGCCCTCCTTCTTCGCCTCGATCACCACCGCCTGGCGGTCGATGAGCTGGTCGAGCAGCATCGGGTAGAGCACGGGCTTGGGCATCCCGCGCAACTGCTGCGGCAGAGACTCGGCGGCCACGGTCAGGTCGGACATCTTGATGTCATGGCCGTCCACGCTGGCCAGCACCGGGTCGCCCGGCGGCAGGCCGACGAGCGCGGGCGAGCCGGGCGCGTAGGGGACGGGGCGGCCGTCCGGCCCGACCTGCGGCGCGGCCTGCGCCGGGGACGCGTCGGCGTCGGCGTCGGTGCCCTGGGCGGCGGCCTGGGCCGGCGTGGCCTGCTTCTGGCCCGCGGGCAGCAGGGCGGCGGGCGGCGCCCCGGTCGGCGACATCGCCGCCTGCGCAGGCGTGCCCTGGGCGCCCGCGGGCGGCTTCTGGTTATGGGGCAGCAGGGCGGCGGGCGGCGCGCCGGTGGGCGACATCGCGGCGCGGGTGTCGTGCGTTCCCTGGCCCGCGGCGGGCTGTGCGGCGGCGGGAAGGGTGTGTGCGCACAGGGCGGCCGCCGCGAGCGCGGTGGCCAGGGGAGTGAGCCGCATGGGTTACCTCGGGGTTTATGGTCGGCCCGCGTTCGCGGTCGGGGCCTGTTGATCTCGGGCGGATCATGGCCGACCGGCGGCTTGCCCACAACCGACCCGAATGATGAAATCGAGGCAGGGTTGCGGCAGGGCGGCCGCGGGAAGCAAGCAAGGTTGAGGCCCCGCCTTCAAGCACTGGGCCTCAAACTCCGCCAGGGGAAGGTCCCCTGGACCGCCTTCCCTTGAGTTGCGCCGGGTCCAGGGGCGAGGCTGGCCAAAGGTTCCGACGGCCCTCTTGGGCCATTGGAAGGCCAGGCGGAGGGGGGCCCGGCCTTGCTTGCCGCCTGCCTCCGCCGTTGACCGCGCGGGGTGCGGGTCCTATCTGGACGCGAGCCCCGTCGGCCCCCTGCCGCCGTGCGCCCTCGTTCCGGCGCCCTCCGGCCGACCCCGGGACGGCGCCGCAGCGCACCATTCCGAGGCCCGCCATGTTCTCCAGCTTCGCCCGCCTGTTCGGCACCAGCAACGAGCGCTCGCTGCGCCACTACCGCAGGCGCCTGCCGCAGATCAACGCGCTGGAGCCGGAGGTCGCAGCCCTGTCCGACGACGCCCTACGCGGGCGCACGCCGGCGCTGCGCGAGCGGCTGGCGGGCGGCGCCACGCTGGACGACGTGCTGCCGGAGGCGTTCGCGGTGGTGCGCGAGGCGTCGCGCCGCGTGCTGGGGATGCGGCACTTCGACGTGCAGCTCGTCGGCGGGATGGTGCTCAACGACGGCAAGATCGCGGAGATGAAGACAGGCGAGGGCAAGACGCTGGTGGCCACGCTGCCGGTCTACCTCAACGCGCTGCCGGCGAAGGGCGTGCACGTGGTCACGGTCAACGACTACCTCGCGGCGCGCGACGCGGAGGAGATGGGGCGGCTCTACGGCTTCCTCGGCCTGAGCACGGGGGTGATCGTGCACGGGCTGTCCGACGACCAGCGGCGCGCGGCGTACGCGTGCGACATCACCTACGGCACCAACAACGAGTTCGGCTTCGACTACCTGCGCGACAACATGAAGTACCGGCTCGAGGACATGGTGCAGCGCCCGTTCTCGTTCGGCATCGTCGACGAGGTGGACTCGATCCTGATCGACGAGGCGCGCACGCCGCTGATCATCTCCGGGCCTGCGGAGGACTCGTCGGACCTCTACCGTCAGGTCAACGCGGTGATGGCCGAGGCGGTGCGCGACCCCACCGTCTACGACAAGGACGAGAAGATGAAGTCGGTCGCGCTGACCGAGGAGGGCTCGGAGCGCGTCGAGGAGATGCTGAGGGAGGCGGGCGTCATCACCGAGGGCAACCTCTACGACATCTTCAACGTGGCCGTGGTGCACCACGTTCAGCAGAGCCTGCGCGCGCACACCCTGTTCGCGCGCGACGTCGAGTACATGGTCAGGGACGACAAGATCGTCATCGTGGACGAGTTCACCGGGCGGATGATGGAGGGCCGGCGCTACTCGGAGGGGCTGCACCAGGCGTTGGAGGCGAAGGAGTTCGTCACCGTGCAGCAGGAGAACCAGACGCTCGCCTCGATCACGTTCCAGAACTATTTTCGCCTGTTTCCCAAGCTCGCGGGGATGACCGGCACGGCGCTGACGGAAGCGGACGAGTTCGCCGAGATCTACAAGCTCGACGTGATCGAGGTGCCGACCAACGTGGCGGTTGGGCGCGTCGACGGGCACGACGAGGTGTACCGCACGGCGGCGGAGAAGTACGAGGCGGTGGCCGGGCTGATCGAGGACGCCAAGGGGCGGGGGCAGCCGGTGCTGGTCGGCACCACCAGCGTCGAGCGCTCGGAGCTGCTGAGCGCGATCCTGGACCGGCGCGGCATACGCCATTCCGTGCTCAACGCCAAGTTCCACGAGCGCGAGGCGGTGATCGTGGCGCAGGCGGGCGCGCCCGGGTCGATCACCATCGCGACCAACATGGCCGGGCGCGGCACCGACATCAAGCTGGGCGGCAACGTCGAGATGCGGGTGCGACAGGAGGTCGGCGAGCACGCGGACGAGGCGGTGCTGGCGGAGCGCGAGGCGACGATCCGCGCCGAGGTGGCGGCGAACCAGCCGCGCGTGATCGAGGCGGGCGGGCTTCTGGTGATCGGCACGGAGCGCCACGAGAGCCGGCGGGTGGACAACCAGCTTCGCGGGCGCTCGGGGCGGCAGGGCGACCCTGGGGAGAGCCGGTTCTTCCTCTCGCTCGAGGACGACCTGATGCGGATCTTCGGCTCCGAGCGGATGGGCGGGATGCTGCAGCGGCTCGGGCTGAAGGAGGGCGAGGCGATCATCCATCCGTGGATCAATCGCGCCCTGGAGAAGGCGCAGAAGAAGGTCGAGGCGCGCAACTTCGACACGCGCAAGAACGTGCTCAAGTACGACGACGTGATGAACGACCAGCGCAAGGAGGTGTACGCCCAGCGCCGCGAGTTCATGCGCGCCGACGACGTCTCCGCCACGCTCGCGGAGATGCGCGCCGAGATCGCGGAGGGGCTGGTGGACCGCCACATCCCCGAGCGCGCCTTCGCCGAGCAGTGGGCGAGCGAGGCGCTGGCCGAGGATCTGCGGCGGGTGCTGGCGGTGGACGTGCCGGTGGGCGCGTGGGCGCAAGAGGACGGCATCGACGCGGCCGCGGTGCGAGAGCGCGTGGTGGCTGCGGCCGACGCGCACATGGCGGCCAAGGCGGCCAACCTGGGTCCGGAGCTGATGCGCTACGTCGAGAAGAACCTGCTGCTTCAGGTGCTCGACGCGGTGTGGAAGGAGCACCTGCTGACGCTGGACCATCTGCGGCAGGGCATCTGGCTGCGCTCGCTGGGGCAGAAGGACCCGCTCAACGAGTACAAGAGCGAGGCGTTCGCCCTGTTCAACGCCATGCTCGACGACCTCAAGGAGCGGGTGACGTCGATGCTGGCGCGGGTCGAGCTGAGCCCGCAGGAGCCGCTGCCGGAGTTCTCCTCGGGGCCGGCCTACACCATAGAGAGCCACCCGGACGCCGAGCGGATGACGGCGGCGGGGCCCGCCATGGCGGCGGCGCTGGCGGAGCCGGTGCTGATCGAGTCCGTGCCGCTCGCCGACGTCGATCCGGACGACCCCGCGACCTGGCGCGCCACGCCGCGCAACGCGCTGTGCCCGTGCGGGTCGGGCAGGAAGTTCAAGCACTGCCACGGGCG
>CAXSES010000205.1:0-5786 GCA_964236225.1 uncultured Acetobacteraceae bacterium | reverse complement strand
CGACGCACCTTAAGTATTGGACTCCAAAGGCGAGCCTTTGGCGGGGTCCCCGCTTTCAGGCATGGGGGGCAGAGCCCCTGGCCTTCCTTTCTGGATTCAGGCTGAGACACGACCTGCCTTCCCGGCGCGCTTACGTCCGGCCGCGGAGTGCACTAGAAGGCCGGTCGTGACGAGGGAGTGCGCGATGCGGCCGATGTCCTGTGCGCCGGCGCTGCTGGGTGGGCTGTTCCTGGCGCTGGGCGCCGTCCCCGCGGCGGCGCAGGTCGACAGCCGGGAAGGGATCGCGCTGCAGAACCAGATCCTGGAGCTGCGGCGCGAGATGCAGGGGCTGGAGCGCGGCGGGGCGGGGCAGGAAGCGCCTTACCGGCCGACGCCGCAGGCCGCGCCGCCGGCCCCCGGCTCGGGCGACCTCATCGCGCAGCTTCTGGACCGGGTCAGCCAGCTCGAGGACCGCACGCGCAGCCTGCGCGGCCGGGTGGACCAGCTGCAGAACCAGGTGGCGCAGCAGCAGCAGGATTTCGCCAAGCAGATCGGCGACCTTTCCTTCCGCCAGCAGCAGGGCGCGACCGCCTCGCCGGCGTCCCCGCCGTTTCCCGGGCTGGCGCCGGCTCCCGTGGCGGGCGGGGCGCCGGCGGGGGCGTCGCCCGGGGCGAGCGGGGCGTCGCCCGGGGCGAGCGGGGCGGTGCCTGCGGCGAGCGCGCCGGCGGTGGTGCACCGGACGCCGGAGCTGTCGATCCACGACGCGAGCGCTGCGCTGGGGCGGCGGGACTACCCGGGCGCGGAGGCGGCGGCGCGCGAGGTGCTGTCGCGCCCGGGGTCGCCCCGGTCGGTGGACGCGCAGTACATCCTGGCGCAGGCGGAGTCCGGCGAGCACAACAACCAGCAGGCGGCGGTCGACTACTACGACGCCTACAACCGCGCGCCCAGGGCGGCGCGGGCGTCCGAGGCGCTGCTGGGGGTGGCGAACTCGCTGCTGGCGCTGGGCGACAGGAAATCGGCGTGCCAGGCGCTGGACAAGCTGCGCTCGGAGTTCCCCTCGCCCCGCTCGGACGTGCGCGAGGGCGTGGCGGCGGCGCGGCGGAGCGGCGGGTGCCGGGGATGAGGCGGGCGCGCGGCGTGACGCCCGGGCGGGCGGGCGGGCCGCGACGGCGCGGGCCGCGGCGCGCGGCGGGGGCGGGCTGAGCGGTGTCGCCGGAGGAGGCGAGGCTGCGGCTGAGGCGCGTGGTCGGGTCCGGGCTGCGCGCCGCGGGGCTGCGCGGGAGCGACGGGCCGGACGGCACCCTGTTCGACGTCGGGCTGCTGCGGACGCGGCCGGCGGCCGAGATCGAGGCGGCGGTGCGGCGGCGCTGCCAGGTGGTGCCGGTGTCCGCGGACACGGCGCTGTGCCGCGCGCTGGGCCGCTACAAGATGTACGTCGACCTCGCCGACGAGGGGCTCAGCCCGCATCTGATGCTCGACGGGGTGTGGGAGCTGGCGACGACTCGGGCGCTGGCGTCGCGGGTGCGCGAGGGCGTGGTCGCGGTCGATGTCGGCGCGAACCTCGGCTACTACACGGTGCTGCTGGCGGAGCTGGCGGGGGCGTCTGGCCACGTTCACGCGGCCGAGCCCAATCCAAGCGTGATGGCGCGGCTGGCGCGGACGGTGCGGCTCAACGGCTACGGGGCGAGGGTGTCGCTGCACGCGGCGCCGTTCGGGGCGGCGGGCGGCGAGTCCGTGGTGCTGCACGTGCCGGACGGGCTGCCGCAGAACGCCTCGCTGCGGGGCGGCGGGCGGGCGGGCGCGTCGAGCCACGCGCTGGTGACGACGACGCTGGACGCGGTCGTGGGCGACGGGCCGGTGGGGTTCGTCAAGATCGACGCGGAGGGCGCGGAGCAGGCGATCTGGCAGGGGATGGCGCGTCTGCTGGCGCGGCGCGAGCGGCTGACGGTGTTCGTGGAGTTCACCCCCGACCGCTACGAGGACCCGGCGGCGTTCCTGCGCGACATCCTGGCGACCGGGTTCGCGCTGTCGATCGTGGACGCGGACGGCGAGGTGCGGCCGGTCGGCTTCGACTCGGTGCTGGCGGGGCCGCGCCACGTGGACCGGATGCTGGTCCTGGAGCGCTGAGGCTGGGCGCCGGGCTGCCGGGAAGCAAGCAAGGCTGGGCGCTGCCCAGACCCGCCAGGGGCGAGCCGCCCCTGGACCGGCTTTACTTAAGTATTGGATTCCAAAGGCCTGCCTTTGGCGGAGTTTGAGGCCCAGTGCTTGAAGGCGGGGCCTCAACCTTGCCTGCCTGCTTCGTCGCCCGGCGCGGTCGGGGCGGGGGAGTTCGCGGCGTCGATGGCGCGGCTTGGGCCGTGGGGTCGCGGGCGCAGGGTCGCGGTCGCGGTGTCGGGCGGGGCGGACAGCCTGTGCCTGGCGTGGCTGGCGGCGGGCTGGGGCGAGGCGCTGGCGCTGGTGGTGGATCACGGGCTGCGGGCGGAGTCGGCGGAGGAGGCGGCGGGGGCGGTGGCGGCGCTGTCGCGGTTCGGGGTCGCGGCCAGGGTGCTGCGGCTGGGCGGGCTGGCGCGCGGGCCAGGGCTGGCGGAGCGGGCGCGGCGGGCACGCTACGACGCGCTGCTGTCGGCGTGCGCGCAGGCGGGGCTCGTGGACCTGCTGCTCGGGCACCACGCGGGCGACCAGGCGGAGACGGTGCTGATGCGCCGGCTGGCGGGCAGCGGGGCGGACGGGCTGGCGGGGATGGCGGCGGCGGTAGCGCGCGGGCCGTGCCGTCTGCTGCGGCCGCTGCTGGGGGTGGCGCCCGCGCGGCTGCGGGCGACGCTGGCGGGGACGGGGCTGCGGGCGGGCCTGGGCGGCGGGCGGGGCTGGGTCGAGGACCCGTCGAACCGCGACCCGGCGGCGCTGCGCACGCGGCTGCGGGCGCGGCTCGCGGGCTCGGGAGAGGCTGCTGCGCTGCTGGCCGAGGCGGCGGGCCGGGCGCGGGCGCGATGCGTCGCGGAGGCCGGGCAGGCCGAGGCGCTGGCGCGGATCGCGACGTTGCGGCCGGAGGGCTTCGCCGTGCTCGCGCCAGGGCCGTGGCCGGCGGCGGCGCTGGGCGCGGTGCTGCGGATGGTGGGGGGGCGGGCGTATCCGCCGGCGTCGGAGGGCGTGGCGCGCCTGGCCGGCGCGCCGCGGGCGGCCACGCTTGGCGGGGCGCGGCTGCTGCCGGCGGGGCGGCTCGGTCCGGGCTGGCTGGTGGTGCGCGAGGAGCGCGCCATGGCGGGTCCGGTCGCGGCCGGGCGCGGCGCGGTGTGGGATGGGCGGTTCCGCGTGGTGGGCGAGGGGGACGCGACGCTGACGCTGGGGGCGCTCGGGGCGGACGCGGCGAAGGTGGCGGGTGGCGGGCTGCCGGCGGCGGTGCGTCTGACGCTGCCTGCGCTGCGGCGGGACGGGCGCCTGGTTGCGGCGCCGCACGAGTCAGGTGACGGCGCCTGGAGCGGGGGGGTGGTGTTCGCGCCGCCGCAGCCGGCGTCGGGCGCGCCGTTCGCGTAATGCCGGCGGTTGAACGCGATGAGCGGCTTAGCAAGCAGGGCCAGGGGCTCTGCCCCCATGTCTTGAAGCGGAGACCCCGCCAAAGGCTCGCCTTTGGAAACCAATACTTAGGGGAAGCCGGTTCGGGGCGGCTCGCCTGCGGCGGGCCTTGGCCTTCGGATGCACTGCCGATCGGGTCGAGGGTTGCGCGGCGTGGCGAACGCTCTACCGTCCGGCGTTGACACGGCGTTCACCTTCGGGGCTGCATAAGAAGGCAGCCGACCCTATGTTGTCAGTCAACGCGGCGCTGCCGCTGCCCTGTTGGGCCTGGTACTGGATCACATGAGCAATTTCGGTCGGAACCTGCTTCTCTGGGTCATCATCGCGCTGCTGCTGGTGGTGCTCTTCAACATCTTTCAGCCGAGCGGGACGCAACATCCGGCGGCCCAGGTCGCGTATTCCGACTTCCTCGGGGACGTGAACACGGGGCATGTGCGCGATGTCGTGATCCAGGGCCATACGGTGAGCGGGCAGCTCACCGACGGGCACGCGTTCCAGACCTACACGCCGGACGATCCCGCCCTGGTCAGCAACCTGACGGCCAAGGGCGTGCGCGTCATCGCCAAGCCGGAGGAGCAGGACAGCAACTCTCTGCTCCACTACCTGCTGAGCTGGTTCCCGATGCTGCTGCTGATCGGCGTGTGGGTGTTCTTCATGCGCCAGATGCAGTCGGGCGGCGGGCGCGCGATGGGATTCGGCAAGTCCAAGGCGCGGCTGCTCACCGAGAAGCAGGGACGGGTGACGTTCGACGACGTCGCCGGCATCGACGAGGCGAAGAGCGAGCTGGAGGAGATCGTCCAGTTCCTGAAGGACCCGCAGAAGTTCCAGCGCCTGGGCGGCAAGATCCCGAAGGGCGTGCTGCTGGTGGGGCCGCCCGGCACGGGCAAGACTCTGCTGGCGCGGGCGATCGCGGGCGAGGCGAACGTGCCGTTCTTCACGATCTCCGGGTCGGACTTCGTGGAGATGTTCGTGGGCGTGGGCGCGAGCCGGGTGCGCGACATGTTCGAGCAGGGCAAGAAGAACTCGCCGTGCATCATCTTCATCGACGAGATCGACGCCGTGGGCCGGCATCGCGGCGCAGGCCTGGGCGGCGGCAACGACGAGCGCGAGCAGACGCTGAACCAGATGCTCGTCGAGATGGACGGGTTCGAGGCGAACGAGGGCGTGATCCTGATCGCGGCCACCAACCGGCCGGACGTGCTCGATCCCGCGCTGCTGCGGCCGGGCCGCTTCGACCGGCAGGTCGTGGTGCCGAATCCTGACGTGAACGGGCGCGAGAAGATACTGCGCGTGCACATGAGGAAGGTGCCGCTGGCGTCCGACGTCGATCCGAAGGTGATCGCGCGCGGCACGCCTGGGTTCTCCGGCGCCGATCTGGCGAACTTGGTGAACGAGAGCGCGTTGCTCGCCGCGCGGACGGGCAAGCGCACCGTTGCGATGCACGAGCTTGAGACTGCCAAGGACAAGGTGATGATGGGCAGCGAGCGCCGTTCGCTCGTGATGACCGACGCCGAGAGGGAGACGACCGCCTATCACGAGGCTGGCCATGCCCTTGTCGCCATGCACGAGAGCGCGTCCGATCCGGTGCACAAGGCGACCATCATCCCGCGTGGCCGTGCGCTCGGGATGGTGATGAGCCTGCCGGAGAACGACCGCCTGTCGTACAACAAGGCCTGGCTGCGCGCGAAGATGGTGATGGCGATGGCCGGGCGCGTCGCGGAGGAGATCGTCTTCGGCGAAGACAAGGTCTGCAGCGGTGCGTCGGGCGACATCAAGACGGCCACCGACATCGCGCGCAGCATGATCACCCAGTGGGGAATGAGTGCGAAGCTCGGCATGATCGCCTATGGGGACAACTCGCAGGAGGTGTTCCTCGGGCATTCGGTCACGCAGAACAAGAACGTCTCCGAGGCCACGGCGCGGGAGATCGACGCGGAGATCAAGTCTATGATCGACACCGCCTACTCGAAGGCCAAGCACATCCTCACGGAGAACATCGAGGAGCTGCACAGGCTGGCGAAGGGGCTGCTGGAGTACGAGACGCTGTCGGGCGACGAGATCCGCACGGTGCTGCGCGGCGAGAAGGTGGTGCGGGTCGTCGTGGACGAGCCGGTGCCGGAGACGCGGCGGGCCAGCGTGCCGAGCACGCCGCGGCCGTCGATGCCGACGGGCGGTCTCGGGCCGCAGCCGCAGCCGGGCTGAAGGAAGGCCAGGGGCTCTGCCCCTGGACCCCGCCA
>CAXSES010000204.1:0-5790 GCA_964236225.1 uncultured Acetobacteraceae bacterium | reverse complement strand
AAGGTTGAGGCTTTGCCTCAAACTCCGCCAGGGGCAGCGCCCCTGGACCGGCTTCCCTACGTGTGACGGCGCGCAATGATGGATGCTCTGACGCGCAATCAGGGGGTGGTTTCTGGCGCACGCTGATTGAGATTGGGGTGGGTGGCCGACGCAGGCTGTTGGAGAACGGACGCACGGTCAGTAAAACGGACGCGAGACCATGCGGCCTGGCGCATGCTGATTGAGACGCTCGTTGGGCAGGATCAGGTGAGCGCGCCAATGCGGCCATGCTGCAAGGTCTCACCCTGGGCTTGCTGCAGATCCAGCGAGCAGCCCACCATCAATGTTCACTTCAGACCCAGTGATGTAAGTTGCCTCATCCGACGCGAGCATCACCGCCACCGCCGCGACCTCCTCAGGCAAACCGAAGCGGCGGAGGGGCGTGTCCTTCACGAGCGCGGCCATCCGGGCCTCCCGCTCCGGTCCTGAGCCGAGCATCGGCTCCCACATGGGGGTGAGGACTGCGGCCGGGTGAACCGAGTTGCAACGGATTGCCAAGCCCTGCCCTGCGCACCAAAGGGCCACCGTCTTCGAGTGGTTGCGCACTGCGGCCTTGGACGACGCGTATGCGGCGGCGCCCGGTATGCCGACGAGGCCGGACCGGGAGGAGATGTTGATGATCGCGCCAGTGCCGGCGGGGCGCATGGCCCGGATGGCGTGCTTGCAGCCTAAGAAAACCCCATCCAGGTTGACGGCATGCACGGCTCGCCAATCGGCAAGTGTCGCGTGCTCAGGGTCATGTGCGACGTTGCCCGCTTCGAAGCCTGTGACGCCGGCATTGTTCACAAGCACATCAAGACGGCCACCCCCGGCCAGGACAGCTCCGACCACCTGCGCCCAGTCCGCTTCTTCCCGCACGTCCAGCTTGGAGAAGCGCACCTGGCCGCCCAATGCTTGTGCCTCTGCGGCCCCTGTTTCTGTGTCTACGTCCGTCAACCACACCACTGCGCCCTCAGCGGCGAACGCCCTGGCGATGGCAAGCCCGATTCCCCGCGCCGCTCCGGTGATGAGCGACACCTTACCTTCAAGACGCACGCCAGCCTCCTATGCAAGCTGGCGCCGTTGTAGAGGGGCAGCGCCGGTACTCCACCCCAGCGGGGCTAAAGGCATCCAGGCAGCAAGGAAAACGAGCGGATACCGTTGGCGAAATCGGCAGCTTGGCCCAGGAGGGCGGCGTTGGGTGGTTTTCCTGCCCGGAGGCCGCCCATGTCGCTCTGCCCGCAGTCGCTCCCGCCCGTGCCTGACGACACCGCCCGGATTGCCCGGGCCGCGTTCCGGCGCGGCAACCCGTATGTGCTCCTGAGGGACAAGCTGGGCGCGGTGTTCGCCGACGCCGATTTCGCCGACCTCTACCCCAAGCGCGGCCAACCCGCCTATGCACCATGGCGGCTCGCGCTGGTCACGCTCATGCAGTTCCGCGAGGGGCTGAGCGACCGGCAAGCGGCCGAGGCCGTGCGGGGCCGGATCGACTGGAAATACCTGCTCGCCCTCGACCTGCCAGATGACGGCTTCGACCTCTCGGTCCTGTGCGAGTTCCGCGCCCGCCTGCTCCAGCGCGGCGCCACCGAGCGCCTGGTGGCCCGCCTGCTGGACGCCGCCCGCGAGGGTGGGCTGCTCAAGGCCCGCGGTCGCCAGCGCACGGACAGCACGCACGTGCTCGCCGCCGTGCGCGACCTGAACCGGCTGGAGCTGCTGGGCGAGACGCTGCGCGCGGCGTTGAACGCGATTGCCGTTGCAGCCCCCGACTGGCTGTGCGCCGTCGCGCCTGCCGAGTGGCACGGCCGCTACGATCGCCGGGTCGAGGACATGCGCCTGCCCGATACCCGCCCCAAGCGCGCCGCCTACGCAGTCCAGGTCGGCGTGGACGGCTTCCTGCTGCTTGGCGCGCTGGACAGCGCAGGAGCGCCCGCAGGCGCGCGGGACCTGCCGGAGGTCGGCGTGCTGCGCCGCATTTGGGCGCGGCACTTCGAGCGGGACGAGGCCGGGTCAGACGCCGACGGCAGTGCTGGCGAACAGGCCAGCCGCAGCGTGCGGCTGCGGGCGGCGCAGGGACGCGGTCCCGGCGACCGCGTTGAGTCCCCATACGACATCGAGGCCCGGTTCCGGTCCAAGGCCGGCACGAACTGGACCGGCTACATGGTCCACTTCACGGAAACCTGCGACGCGGACGCCCCGCACTTGATCGTGCACACCGATGCCACGCCAGCCAACGTGCATGAGGCGATGCGCACCGAGCCGATCCACGACGCGCTGGCCGCCAAGGGGATGGCCCCGTCCGAGCACCTAGCCGACGCGGCCTACGTCAGCGCCGCCCACCTCGTCACCGCCCGCGAGCGCCACGGCATCGACCTGGTTGGCCCCCCGCGGCCGGACCAGAGCTGGCAGAAGCAACAGGAGGGCGCGTTCCGCGGCACCGACTTCACGGTTGACTGGGAGCGCCAGTGCGTGCGCTGCCCTGAGGGCCACGAAAGCACCACCTGGGGCGACTACAAGGACAAGGCATCGGGCCAGTCATACATCCGCGCCGGGTTCAGCCCGGCCGTCTGCCGGCCCTGTCCGTCGCGGTCGTGCTGCACGCGGGCGACGAGCCGCCGGCTTGGGCTGCTGCCGCGCCCGGAGCACGAAGCGATCGCAGCCGCCCGGGCACGGCTGGAAACCGGTGCGGGCCGACGGCTCTACGGCCAGCGTCAGGGCATCGAGGGCACGATCTCGCAGGGCGTGCGGGCCTTTGGCCTGCGCCGAGCGCGCTACCGCGGCTTGACCAAAATGGGCCTACAAGGCGTGGCCACAGCCGCAGCCATCAACCTTGACCGCCTCGGAGCCTGGTTTGCCAAGCGCCCGCTCGCACCCACCCGCACCTCGCGCTTCGCCGCGCTCGCGGCCTGACAGTAGAATTCGCCAACGGTATCCGTCCGTTTGGGAGACACCATGCCCGGCACGTTGGGCTATGCGCGCGTGTCCACCGGCGACCAGGACGTTGCCGGTCAGACCATGCGGCTGACCGGGGCCGGCGCGATCCGGGTGTTCACCGACGTGCGCTCCGGACGGAACATGGACCGGTCCGGGCTGCAGGATCTGCTCGCCTACGCACGGCGTGGCGACACGCTGGCCGTGGTGCGCCTCGACCGCCTGGGACGCTCGCTTGGCGAACTGCTGAGCACCGTGACGATGTTGAAGGAACGCGGCATCGCGCTGCTCAGCCTGGAAGGGAAAATCGACACGTCGTCGGCTGCCGGCGAGCTGGTCTTCCATGTGTTCGGCGCCATCGCGCACTTCGAGCGACGGCTCATCGCAGAACGCACAAAGGACGGCATCGCGGCTGCCCGGGCCCGCGGCAAACGCCCTGGCCGCCAGCCGCTCGACCCGGACAGGATCGCGGCAGCCCTGAAGCTGGTCGCAGCCGGCCTGTCACCCACTGCAGCCGCTCACCAGCTCGGTCTTGGCCGGTCCACCATCTATCGTGAGGTCAACCGCGCAGGCCTCCAGCGTACCCCATAGCTGGTATGTTGGTGAAACGTTCTGGCTTGGCGTTGTTTACATGACAATCGACGCTATGCCCTCTTCAGCGCATCCACGCCATCGCGGCCCAAATCGCTGCGCCACAGCCGTACGCTATCCTCCCGCACGCCGAACGCTTCCGCGATCCGCGCACTCGTCCAACCCGACAGCGTCAAAAGCACCGCCCGCGCTCTGTCCGCTTCGCCGCGATCACGCGACCTCGCAAGCGACAGCAAGCCGATGCGCTGCACCTCGCTCGCCTCAACCGGAGATTTGCTGCCCATACTGCACCCTAGCGAATCAGAGCAGACAAGGAATTGCAACACCACCGCGTTGGTCAAGTTGTAGGAACCTGCTTAGCCAGTCGGGTTGATGATGTCGGACAGGGCGACCGTGAGGGTGCCGCCGGCGCCGGGCGCCAGGATTTAACCACGGTTGGTGGTCACGCCCGCGGCCTGCACGGTGGCGTAGGCCGTGGCGCCAGTGGCCTCGCCGAGGCTGAGCACCTCGTAGGCGCTGAGCGTGAGGCCGGTGGCGACGAGCCGCGGCTGGGTGGCCGCGGCGGGACCGGCGATGTCGAGCTCGTAGCCGTTCAGCGTGCCGCTGGCCTGCGGGCTGCCGCTGGTGATGACGGCGTTGTCGCCCTCGGCCCGGGCACCGGCAGGGGTCCGGTCGGCGGCGGTGGAGAGCGCGTCGCTGCTGCTGTTCCAGGTCTTCGTGGTCATGAGTTCGCCTCTGGCCATCGGCCCGGATGGTGCGTCCCGGTGGGTGTGCGAGCTGCCGGGACGTGGCCAGCCTGTGTCGCGTCGGGCGGTGCCCCGCCAGGGGCCGGGCGAGACAGTTCGGTGAAGCGTGCGCGGGGCGGCGGTTGGCGGCGCCATCTCGGGTCGCGCGCCCCGGGCGATGGCGGGGCGCTTCATGGCCGGGAAACCCCCTGCGGGCAGAGTTGGAGGATGAAAAGGCATGGACGCGGACGGCGTGGTTCGACGGGGATGGTGCTGGCGCTCGTGCCGGTGGCGATCCTGCTGGTGGCGGGCGGGGCCAAGGAGCAGTTGGCGGCGGTGAGGATCGCGGTCGCAGGGCCGGCGGTCACGGTGTTCCACCACGCGTCGCAGGCCTGCGACGCGCTCGACATCCCCGACGCCCCGGCGCGGGCGATCCGCACCAGGGTGGGCGGGGTGCAGCTGTATGCGCCGCACTTCGTCGACCGGCGGCTGGCGGGGCCGGACCTGCTGCATCTCTCGCCGGACTGCCGGGTGGTGTATCGCGGCGCGGAGAGCGACGACCCGGCGGCGTTCGACGACCGCGGCTGGATCGCGAGTCTGTTCACGCGTGACGGGGTGACGATTCACGCGGTGGTGCACGACGAGTTCCAGGGGCACCGGCGGCCGTGGCTGTGCCCGAGCGGGCGCTATTTGGAGTGCTGGTACAACGCGCTGGTGGCGGCGACGTCGACCGATGGCGGGCTGAGCTTCCACCGCGCGGCGGGAGGGGCGGCGCTGATCGCGGCGCTGCCGACGCGCTACGAGGCGAGCGTCGGGGGGCATGCGGGGTATTTCAACCCGACCGGGCCGGTGCGGCTCAGGGGCGCGACCTACATGATGGCGTTCGCGACGCGGGCGGGGGCGCAGGAGGAGGGCAACTGCCTGCTACGCACTACCGATCCAGCCGACCCGCGGGCGTGGCGGGGCTGGGACGGCGCGGGGTTCGGGGTGCGCTTCGTGGACCCTTACGCCCCGGCGGGGGTGACGTCGGAGGGGCTCCATGTGTGCGCGCCGGTGGGCGCGGGACGGCTGCGTTGGCCGGTGACGGGCCTGGTGCGGCGTGGCGAGGACGGGCCGTTCGTCGCGGTGATGATGGACAGCGCGCGCGACGGCGGGGTGTACTTCGCGTCAAGCCCGGACCTGCTGGACTGGAGCGCGCCGGTGCGGCTGCTGGCCGCGGGCGGCGCCGGGCACTGGTCGTGCGGCGACCTGCCTCCCCTCGCCTATCCGTCGCTGCTCGACCCGGCGAGCCCGTCGGCGGATTTCTCGACGGTGGGGGAGAGCGCAATGCTGTTCCTTACGCGGTTCAACGTCGCGGGCTGCCGCCTGGGGATGGACCGCGACCTGGTGCGGATTCCTGTGCGGCTGACGCCGTGAGCGTGGGCTGGGCGGTGGCGTCGCGGCCGGGCCGGTGGGAAAGTTCGGCCGCGATGATAGAGCACATTCGCTTCTGATTGAAACGGAATGGGAGCTTCCGGTGTGGCGATTT
>CAXSES010000203.1:0-5838 GCA_964236225.1 uncultured Acetobacteraceae bacterium | reverse complement strand
TTGTGCTTGAATGTTTCCTCCTTGGGTTCATAGTTGAGCATTTCTGCATTACTCATTGGATCATGACCGCCAAATCGGGAATGGTATGCCACATCGTCCGAAACGTCTCCGTTTTCTGCCCACCGCAGCAGCCGCAGGAACGCACGCTCTCTTGCGTCTCCACTCACCCCATCGACGGGCTTGAGAATTTCGACGCTCGCCAGATAGGTCGAAGCCGCCTGGTCAGTAATATGCGTCGCCTGCCGATAGGCCTCGATCGCGTCCCGAGCCGTCGTTACCTCCGGAGTGTTCTCGGCACCCCCGTCGTTCCACGGCGGCAGACGATTGATTGGCGTGGCCCGTCGGCGCCGTACAGGAGCGCCCAGCGCCGCCGGCTTGCGCATCCAATCCGGCGTTTCCGTGTCTACGATCCCACCGCCGTGTATCAGCTTGTCCGGCGGGACGCCCCTCCTCGCACTCGCCTGCTCCTCTCGTCTGACGACCAGCGTGGCCGGGAATCTTACCCAATCGGGATGCCTGGCTATCCACTCGCGCGGCATCGGGTCGCCGTGCTTGACGAACACGAACGACGCCTCAGGCCTGTCTCCACCGCCATTACCCGACTTTGCCATGCGCCTTGCCCGCACATGTCAGCTTAACTAACATAACACCCGGCAATCCTTAACAATCGCGTGCCTTCTCTCCTACCCCGCCCTGGTGATCGCCCACTTCACCGTCTGCGCCCCCTCCGCGCTGCCGCTCAGCACCACCTGCTGCGCCGGTCTCGGCTCCGGCCCGCCGAGATAGATGCTCTCCTCCAGCGACAGCCTCGCCCCCTCCGCCCGCAGCCGCCAGACCCCGGACGCAAGCCGCAGCAGCACCGCCTCGCCGTCCTGCTGCACCGCGGCAGTGACCGCGGGGTGCAGGTGGAAGCGCAGCGTGTAGGCGCGTGCGACGTCGCCCTCCAGCGCGTCCTCGCCGCGCACGTCCTCGCCGCTGTCGGCCATGTAAAGGCGACGGCGGTGCACCACCCCGAACGGCTTGCGGTAGCCGTCGTGGCTGGCCTCCAGCCAGTGCGCGCCGTTCGCCTCCTGACGTTGCACCTCGACCCGCTCCGGCCTGCGCCCCAGCCCGTCCGGCTTCAGCTCCGAGGAGTTCATGTCGCCCACGGCGAGCGTGGAGTGCGCCGCGGTGCTGCGGCTGGCGTCGCGCCACTCGCCCGACGCCGCGGGGCTCGCCCCGCAGTTCACGATCAGCCGGTCGCGCCCCACCGACATCTCCATCGACAGCGTCCCGGCATGCGCGAGGCGGTCCAGCCCCGGCTGCGGCGGCGCGCCGGCGTCGACGATCACCACCGAGCGCCCGGCCTGGAGCCGGTGGAAGCCGCCCTCCGCCAGCCCGGCCGGCGCCCGCCCGCCGCGGCCCGCCTGGCCCAGCACCAGGTCGATCAGGCTGGCCGGCTCCTCGCGCGCGCCGTTGAACAGCACCAGGCCGCCGTCGCCGTGGCGCAGCGCCCGCAGCGCCGGCGCCATGCGCTCGATCGCGGCCCCCAGCGACGCCGGCGGCGCGGCCTGCGCCGCGTGCAGCAGGGCGCGGATCTCGGTGAGGTCCTGCAGCGCCTGGAGCTGGGCCGCCGGGCTGCGCTCCGCGTGGCAGCCGTCCGGCAGCACCTGGCGGCCGATCTCCTGGGGCAACTGGCGCAGCGCGCGGGTGAGGAACGCCGCGTGGTCCGGCAGCGCCACCGCCGCCGCGACCAAGCCCTTGAGCGCGGTCAGCGCGCGCCCGTCGATCTCCTCGCCCGGCAGCATCGCGGCCAGCCAGCGCGCGTCGGTGACGAGGCGGCCCATCAGGCGCTGGCGGAAGGCGTCCTCGGCGGAGGCCGCGAAGAAGTCGTAGTGCCCGAGCCAGGCGGCGATGCGCGCGCCCGCCACGTCCGGGCGGCGCGACACCGGGTCGCCGCTTCCCTGCGCGATCCACTCCGCGACGAGGGCGCGTGCCCGCAGCCGAGCTCCGTCGGTGCCCAGCGCGCGCAGGTCGCGCAGCCAGGTGAAGCCGTGCGCCTGCGCCCGCAGCGAGGCGGAGCCGCCGGCCTCCGCCCAGCCGCCCGGCCGCAGCGGCGAGCGCGCGCCCGACAGCTCGACCTCGCCCTTCATCAGCCGCGCGCCGCGACCGGGGTCGCCGGGCCAGGGGTCGCGCACCGGGATCGAGGGCGCGTCCGGGATGCGGCCCATGCGCAGCCCGGGCAGGCGCGCGAATCCGACACGGGCGCTGCGCAGCCAGCGGCTCACGGGCGAACGGGGGGCATCGAGGGAGAAGGCTGCACAGGCATCGGGTGTGTGTAGAGGGCGGGGTCGGGCGGGGGCAAGGCCGCGCGGAGGCAGAAAGCAGGGCTGGGCTCTCCCTCCGCCTGCCCTTCCGATGGCCCAGGCGGGCCATCGGACCCTTCGGCAGGCTACGCCCAGACCCGCAAAGAGTCCGAGGACCCTTTGATCCCATGAACTTAAATGAAGCCGTCCAGGGGGCTTCCCCTGGCGGGGTTCAGGGGCAGCGCCCCTGGCCTTGCTTCCTACTCCTTGACGAACCGGGCCGCGAAGAACCCGTCCATCCCGCCGCGCCCCGCCCACAGTCCCGGGTGCGTGCGCAGCCAGCCCTCCGGCGTGCGCGCCTCCGGCAGGTCGGCCAGCTCCCCCGCCGAGAACGGGTCCGGCCGCAGCCCCAGCCCGGCCAGCCCTGCGACCCGTGCCGGCCCTTCCTCGGACTGGAGCGAGCACACCGCGAACACCAGCCGCCCGCCCGGCCGCAGCATCGCCGCAGCGGCGGCGAGCAGGCGGTCGGCCTGCTGCGCCAGCACGGCCACGTCCTTCGGGCGCTTGAGGTGCGCCACGTCGGGGTGGCGGCGGATGGTGCCGGTGGCGCTGCATGGCGCGTCGAGCAGCACGGCGTCGAACGGGGCGCCCGGCTGCCAGGCCAGGGCGTCCGCCTGCACGATCTCGGCGTCCAGGCGCAGCCGGGCCAGGTTCTCGCGCAGCCGCAGGATGCGGGTGGAGTCGCGCTCCACGGCAACCACGCGGGCGCCGGCGGCGGCGAGCTGCGCGGTCTTGCCGCCAGGGGCCGCGCACAGATCGGCGACGCGCTCGCCCGGCCGCGCCGCCAGCAGCCGCGCCGGCAGGGTGGCGGCGGCGTCCTGCACCCAGAACGCCCCGTCCTCGAAGCCGGGCAGGGCGGTGACGCGGGTGCCTGCGGGCAGGCGCAGCGACCCGGTCGGCAGAGGCTCCGCCCCCTCGAACGCCGGCGTCGACCCCGGGCGCGGCGTCAGGTCGACCGGCGCCTCGCGGGCGTGGGCGGCGGCGATGTCGCGCGCGGCGGGACCGAAGCTGGCGCTCCAGTCGCTCCACAGCCAGGCCGGCGTGTCCAGCCGCGCGCCGTCGAGCCCGTCGAGCGCGGCAGGCCCCGCCTCCGACACACGGCGCAGCACGGCGTTCACCAGGCCGGCGAACGGCGCGAGGCCATGGGCGCGCGCCAGGGCGACGGCGGTGGCGACGGCCGCATGCGGCGGCGTGTCGGCCAGCAGCAGCCCGGCGGCGCCCAGGCGCAGCACGTGGCGCACCGGGACCGGCGGCGCCTTGGCGAGGAACGGCTCCAGCACCGCGTCGAGCGAGCCCAGGCGGCGCAGCGCCAGGGCGGCGAGGCGGTGGCCGGCCGCACGGTCGCGCGCCTCGCCGTCCAGGGCGTCGAGCGCCTCCTCCAGCGGGCGGTGCCGGTCGAGCACGGCGCAGAGCAGGGCGTAGGCGACCTCGCGGGTCGGGTCGGCCAGGCCGGGGAGGGCGCCAGGCGTCGGGCGGGCGGTGGTGCGAGCGGTCATGGGCGCTTCATGGCGCGTCGCGGCCGACCATGCTAGGGCCGCGCCGTCCGGGCCGGCGCCGGACGGGGCGCGCGGCGGCCCCGCCGCCGGCCGGCGGGAGCATGCCGGTGGAGCGTTGGTTGTCCCGGGCCGCGACAGGCAGGCCGCGCGTCGTGCTGGTGCTGTTCTGCCTGGCGGCGTGGCTGCCGGGCCTGTTCACCCTGCCGCCGGGCGACCGCGACGAGAGCCGGTTCGCCCAGGCCACCAAGCAGATGGTCGAAACCGGCGACTACGTCCGGATCATGAACGGCGCCGAGGCGCGCAACCGCAAGCCGATCGGCATCCACTGGCTGCAGGCGCCGTTCGTGCTCGCCGCCCGCGCGGCGGGGATGGCGACCGCCAACCCGATCTGGCCGTACCGGCTGCCCTCGCTGCTGGGCGGCCTGCTGGCGGTGCTGGCGACCCACGCGCTGGGCCTGCGTCTCGCGGGGCCGCGCGCGGCGCTGCTGGCGGCGGCGATGCTGGCCGCCAGCGTGCTGCTGGTGGTCGAGGTGCACATCGCCAAGACCGACGCGGCGCTGCTGGGCGCCACCACGCTGGCGATGGCGATGCTCGGGCGGGCCTATCTGGCGCCCCCTGCCGGCGAGGCGGCCAGGGGCGAGCCGCCCGGCGAGGCGACGGCGATGGGGCCTGGCGCCGCGGCGCTGTTCTGGCTGGCGATGGGCGCGGGCGTGCTGCTGAAGGGGCCCGTCACGCCGATGGTGGCGGGGCTGTGCGTGCTCACGCTTCTGGCCTGGGACGGCGCCCGGGGGGTTCGGGGCGCAGGGGGGCGCGCCGCGTGGCTGCACGGCCTGCGCGCGCGCTGGGGAGTGCCCCTGCTGCTGGCGGTGGTGCTGCCCTGGTTCGTGGCGATCGGCGTGGCGACGCACGGCGCGTTCTTCGCCCAGGCGGTCGGCGGCGACCTGGCCGCCAAGCTGCACGGCGGCGACGACGCGCACGGCGCCTGGCCGGGCCTGCACCTGCTGCTGCTGCCGCTGCTGGCGTTCCCCGGCGCGCTGGCGATCCTGCCCGCGCTGCCGGAGCTGTGGCGCCGCCGCGCCGATCCGGCCGCGCGGTTCCTGATCGCCTGGGCGGCACCCTCCTGGCTGGTGTTCGAGCTGGTGCCGACCAAGCTGCCGCACTACGTCCTGCCGCTGTATCCGGCGCTGTGCCTCGCCGCCGCGCGCTGGCTGCTGCACGGCACGGGACAGCCCTCGCCGCGCTGGCTTCGCGTGCTCTCCTGGACGGGGTTCGGCCTCGCCGCCGCGGTCCTGGGCGCAGGGAGCGCGGCCCTGCCGTTTGTGCTCGCGACGGTGATGCACGGCCCGGAGACACTGTTTGCACACGCGCTCGATGCCCGCCTTCTCAGTGACCGCCTTCTCGGTGCCCTCTTCCCTGGCGCACGGGTCCTGCGCGCCGTCCCCTTTCCCGCGATCGGCGCGGCGGGGTGGCTCGGCCTGCCGGCGCTGGGCGGCGCGGCGCTGGTCGCGTGGGTGGTGGCCCGGCCCGGCCCGGTTCCGGCCGACGAGGACGGCCAGGCGTCGCGATGGCCGCGGCGGTCCCTGGCTGGGCGGCTCGCGGCAGGACTGCTGGCCATGCCGCTGCTCTATGCCGCGATCCTGTGGCTCGAACTGCCGCGGCTCGACGCGCTTTGGATCGCGCCACGGGCCGAGGCGACGCTGCGCGCGGAGTGGCCGGGCTGGAACGCCGAGGGCCGGAGGCTGGCGGCAGTGGGGTTCGCCGAGCCGAGCCTGATGCTGCTCGCCGGCACGCGTCTGCGGTGGCTGTCCGCGCCGGACGCGGCTGCAGCCTGGGCGCAGGGCGGCCTGGACGCAGCGCTGGTGGCCCAGCCCGATCGCGCGGCGTTCGAGGCGGCGCTGGTCCGGGAGCAGGCCACCGCCCGCTCCGTCGCGACAGTGGACGGCTACAACTACTCGCGCGGCAGGAAGGTCGGCCTCACGCTCTACGTGCGGTGAGGC
>CAXSES010000202.1:1543-5840 GCA_964236225.1 uncultured Acetobacteraceae bacterium | reverse complement strand
GGTCGAGCAGCGCCTCCGCCGGCGCGCCCACCGGCGGCAGCAGCACCGGCAGCGCGCCCGCCTTGTCGCGCACCGCGGCCACGTACTGCTCGGCGACCGCGTGCTGGAGGGAGTCCGGATGGCGGCGGGCGCAGGCGGGAAGGCCGACGATCGGGAGCATGGGCGCGGGGTCCTCGCAACAAGGAAGGCGGGCCAGGGGGAAGCAAGGTTGGGGCTCTGCCCCAAACCCCGCCAGGGGGAAGCCCCCCTGGACCGGCTCTACTTGGGAATCGGGATCAAAGGGCCTCGGGCCTTTTGCGGGTCGCCGCTTGAAGCATGGGGCAGAGCCCTGGCCTTTCTGCCTTCAGGCTGGCCGCCAGCGGTCCGCCGCCACCACGCCCACGGCCCCCGCGAGCATCATCGCCGCCATCGGCACGGGCGTCCCGCTCGCCAGCAGCCCGATCAGCGTGCCGCTCAGCGCCCCCAGCATGAACTGCAGCGTGCCCAGCAGCGCAGAGGCCGCGCCCGCCTGCGCCGCGTGCCGCGACAGCGCGCCCACCACGGCGTTTGGCGAGATGAACCCCATCGCGCAGAACATCAGCAGCACCGGCAGCACGATCCCGCCCATCCCGCCCCGGCCCGTCGCCGCGTCCGCCATCAGCCCCGCCGCCGCCAGCAGCAGCACCGTGGAGGCCACGCGCATCACCCCGTGATGCCCGAAGCGGCGCAGCGCGAACGGGTTGGCCTGCGAGGCGCCGATGAACGAGCCGGCGGTGCCCATGAACACCAGGCCGAACTGCGTCGGCGTCTCGCCGAACCGCTCGATGAACACGGGGGGTGAGCCGCCCAGGAACGCGAACACCGCGAACGAGGCGCAGCCCGCCATCAGAGTGTGGCTGAGGAAGCCTCGGTCGCGCAGCACCGCCCCGAACCGCTGCAGCAGCGCCCAGGGCCGCAGCCGCACGCGCCGCGCCGGCGGCAGGGTATCCGGGAGCAGCGCGCCCACCAGCACTAGGCACGCCGCGCCATAGACCGTGGCGATCCAGAAGATCGTGCGCCAGCCGGCGAAGCCCAGCACCACCCCGCCCAGCGTCGGCGCCAGGATCGGCACCGCGCCCATCACCAGCATCAGCCGGCTCATCAGCCTCGCGGCCTCGTGCCCGTCGACGAGGTCGCGCACCACGGCGCGCGGCACCACCATTGACGCCGACCCCCCCAGCGCCGCCAGCGCGCGGAACGCCGACAGGCTCGCCATGTCCGGCGCCAGCGCGCAGCCCGCCGACGCCAGCGTGTACACCGCCGTGCCCAGCAGCAGCGGCAGCCGGCGCCCGTAGCGGTCCGACAGCGTGCCCTGCATCATCTGCCCGACCGCCAGCCCAGCGAACCAGGTCGCGAGCGTGATCTGCGCCGAGCCGGCCGCGGCGTGCAGCGAGCGCTCCATCGCGGGAAAGGCGGGCAGGTACATGTCGGTCGAGACCGGGCCCACGGCGGTCAGCACGCCGAGCAGCACCGGCAGCCAGGCCGGGATCTTCATCCGGGCGTTGTCGCAGATGCGGCGGGCGGTGCGTAGGCCGCGGGGCACAGGTCAGGAAGCAGGCAGGATCGAGGCCTTTTGCACTGACCTGCAAGGCAGGCAAAGCTGGGCTCTCCCTCCGCCTGCCATTCCAACGGCCCAAGAGGGCCGTCGGAACCTTTGGCAGCTACGCCCAGACCCGCCAGGGGGAGGCCCCCTAGACCGGCCTTGCTTAAGTAGTGGATTCCAAAGGCGAACCTTTGGCGGGGTCCCCGTTTCCAGGCACCGGGGGCAGAGCCCCTGGCCTTGCTTGCCTGCCTCGCCGGTCAATCCAGGGCGCCGTCGGCGTCACTCCGCGGCCAGCATCCGCGCCGCCACGCCGCGCCGCGCCTCGCTCCACAGCGCGTGGGCGTTGCGGCAGATCGAGATCCAGCACGCGTCGAACAGGTCGTGCGCGTCGTCGTAGGGCGCGAAGCGGTCGATGTAGCCGCACAGCAGCCCTGGCGCGCGCTGCTCCACCGTGCCCGGCAGGTGCCCGGCATCGGCGACCACCACGTAGAGCAGGGTGTTGTCGCCGTAGCCGCGCAGGCACGACCACACCGGCAGCACCTCCCCCAGCGCGAGCGAGTCGTTGCGCTTGAGCACGAAGATCTTCTCCGCGTCCTCCAGGTCCTCCAGGAACATGCGCCGCTGCAGCGCCAGCTTCTGCCGCGCGCGCGCCAGCACCGTCGCGGCCTCGCTGGTGTGCTCGTGCGCGAAGGTGTGAGAGTTCAGCCCGTAGCGGTCGTGCAGCAGGATGAACTCCTGCTCGCCCGGCTCGCCGCTCAGCCGAAGCGACAGGCGCTGCGAGTCGTCGAGGCCGGCGAACTCGCTGTTCAGGCCGAGCAGCAGGTTACGCAGGTTGATGCCGGCGAAGCGCAGCAGGTGCAGCGGGTCGGCGCCCAGGCGGCGCTGCACCAGTCCGAACTCGCAATTGTCGCCCAGGCTCTGGAACTGCCCGAGCAGCGCCGCGTCCGACAGGCCCGGCCGCCCAGCGGCGCCGCCCGGCGCGGGCACGCGCGTCGAGCCGTGGACCTCCACCCCGCCCAGCGCCACGGAGAGCAGCCGGACGTCGTCGCCGCCGCCGCTCAGCTCGCAGGCGCGCACCCGGTCGTAGTGCGTCATCACCAGGTCGAGCCGGCCGTCCACCACCAGGCCGCGCGCCACGCTGATGCTGATCCGCGTGGCCTCCGTGACCAGGTGCAGGCCGAGCAGGGTGGCGCCCGACCAGAACGCCACGCGCTGCCAGCGCTCGATCGGCCGCACCGCGAGCACCACGACGTAGGCCGGGTGCGACTCGGCCACAGGCAGGCTGAGGCCGCTGAAGTCGCCGGTCGCCCAGACGTAGGCCGCCTCCGGCTCCGACCACCCCCGCCCCAGCATCGGCAGCCCGTCGCCGCCGGCGCGGAACTCCAGCTCGCTCAGCTTGACCAGGCACATGGGACTTCCTGACGGTGCGGATGTGGGGACAGGGCGGGGGACGCGGTTCCGGGTTCGCGCCGGAGGCCGGGACGGCAGGCCCCCGCCCGCGAGCGGGCCGGCGGCGGGTCAGGGTCGGGCGCCGCGCTCCCGCCCGGGACCTCCTCCGGCCCGCACGACCCGTTGATCGTCACACGGTCGCCGACGCCGTTCTCGCGGGCGTCGGCGCGGCGGGCGGCGCGGGCCTTCCCGTCGATGTCGAAGGCGTGGACGTGCGCCCCCGGCAGGCGGCGCGCGAGCCCCGCCGCGTCGTGGCCTTCCGCGCAGCCGACGTTGACCACGGTGCGGGCGCCGCGCGCCATCGGCCGGGCGAGCGCCGGGCGCTGCTCCTGCTCGTGGGTGCCGAGCAGTTGCGGCGCGATGTCCTCGCCGCCGCGCCAGCCCTGCAGCGGGGTCATCCCCATGCCGGCGAACAGCCCGGCCTGCACCGTCATGTTGGTGGCGCGCCTGACCAGGTCGATGGCGTCGGGTCGGGACATGCGGCTCGTGCCTTCTGCGCTGGGAGCAGCCTTGCGAGGAGCGACGCGCCGCATCCGGCCGCGAAACGCGGGACGCCGGACGCAGCACCCGGCCCGGACCCGGCCGGCGTTCCCGAGGGGGACGCCGGCCGGGCCCGCAATGGCCGGGCCTGCCTCAGGCAACGGCGACGGTCCCCGCGGACAACGTGGCCGTCATCGGGGGCAGGACGGCGCTTCCGGTCATCTCGCCCATCATCCTCTCCCGCGCCCGCAGGGCTGCGTCGTCCGCCTCCGGGATGGCTCTCGATCGAGCCGCCGCGGATTTCGCCCTGCGCAGTTCCTGGCCGATCGCCGCCCACAGGTACATGCCGCTGATCGGGCGGATGCTCGGCTGGGACGTTCCGAGGTGCTGCTCTCCCATCTGCCGTCTGATGAGGGCATCCAGGCTGGTCTGGTGCGGATGTTCAGCCATTGTCGTCGCTTTCATGTTCCGTCGCCCGACGGGGTGAAGTGTTGGATGCAGCCGCGGCACGGTCCTGCGCGCTGGGAACTCCGTCCCGCCGCGCCAGGAAGCCCTGTCCGGAGACAAGCGGTATTTTAAGACCGAAATCTCCGTAAAAAGATAGGAAACCGGAAAAACCTATAAACGTCTTAAAAAGGAACTGCCAGGGGAGTCATGCGGGAACGGGTCTCATCACGGGAAAGTGATTACGGTATCGTCGCAATATGCAGGGTTCTCCGCATCCGCCCCGCGGGCTGCTGCGACAGGCAGGGCGAACCCGTTCAGCGCCGCCTGCCCAGGCTGGCCAAGTCCAGGCTGGCGATGGCC
>CAXSES010000202.1:0-1443 GCA_964236225.1 uncultured Acetobacteraceae bacterium | reverse complement strand
AGGCTGGCCACGTTCCAGGCTGACCATGCCCGACGCAGGACACGCGCCACGCGGGCCGCGTTCCCGCGTGCGGAGCGGACAAGCCTGGCATGCCCGTGGCCGGCGGCCATCGCGGGGGGCTTCACACCCGGCCGGGCCCCGTCCACCCTCCGCGCGACCGGCACCGAGGGCGCATGGGCGAGGACCAAGACTGGCAGCGCCTCGACAAGTGGCTGTGGTGCGCGCGGATGCTGAAGGCGCGCGCCGACTGCGCCCGCCTCGTCGCCGCCGGCGCGATCCGCATCAACCGCCAGCCCACCGACAAGCCGCACGCCCGGCTGCGCCCGGGCGACGTGCTGACCTTCCCGCTTGGACAGCATGTCCGCGTGCTGCGCATCCTCGCCCTGGCGACCCGGCGCGGCCCGGCGCCCGAGGCGCGCATGCTCTACGAGGAGCTTGCCGAACCCGGCCGCCCCGACGCCCCGGCCTCGTGCGGGGCGTTGTCCTGATGCCGGCGGCGTTCCGCAATGGCGGGAACGGGCGGGGCCGCGGCCTTGCCCCGTGCGCCAGGGCCTGCCTGCGGAATCCGCTCGCCGGGAGAAGGGGCTTCCGGAGACCTGACGCCTGAGCAAGCGGGGCGTTGGCGGCTCCGGGCAGAGCCTGGCCCTGCTTTCCGGCAGGTCGTCCGGAGCCGTCGGCACGACGCTGTCCCGGCGTCGGCGGGTCCATGGCCCGGACGTGTCGCGCCCCGAGCCGCCACCACGCGGCCCGACGCCTTGCGCCACCCCGCGAACGCCGTCATATCCCGTCCGCACGGCAGGCACCGTCGGCAGGTCCCGCCGGAGCCCGCCGCGGCGCTGCGCTTGGTCCGCGTGCATGGGCCAGGGCACGGACGCCGATCGGCCCGCCGCGGCCGAGGCACAGGTTTCACGCGAGGCGCCGTGGCTCCGCCCGGACTGCCGGCCCAACGCTGGGAGATGGCGATGACCTACGTGGTCACCGAGAACTGCATCAAGTGCAAGTACATGGACTGCGTGGAGGTGTGCCCGGTCGACTGCTTCTACGTGGGCGAGAACATCCTGGTGATCCACCCCGACGAGTGCATCGATTGCGGCGTGTGCGAGCCGGAATGCCCGGCCGAGGCGATCCTGCCGGACAGCGACGACCGGGCGACGGCCTGGGCCGGCATCAACCGCACCTACTCGACGCAGTGGCCCAACATCACCCGCAAGGGCGAGCCGCCCGCCGATGCCGATTCCTGGAAGGACAAGCCTGACAAGGGGGCGCTGATGTCCACCGCGCCCGGCACCCCCTGACGCAAGGGCGAGGTCCAGGAAGGCGGGCAGGACCGGGGGCTCGCCTGTTCAAGGGACGGGCTTGCGAGGTCTTGTTTCTGTTCGAAATCCGGAAAGAAAGGCCAGGGGCTCTGCCCCTGGACCCCGCCAAAGGCTCGCCTTTGGAATC
>CAXSES010000201.1:0-5860 GCA_964236225.1 uncultured Acetobacteraceae bacterium | reverse complement strand
CCAGGCTGGCGCGGACCAGGCTGGCGCGGACCAGGCTGGGCCCAGGGCGCAGGCCGTGCCGGGCGGGCCGGTCGTCGTGCGGCCGGTGTGAGTCGGCACTCGTGAGGGTGGCCGTCTGCCTGCTGGTCAAGAACGAGGCGCGCGACCTGCTGGAGTGGCTTGCATTCCAGTTCGTGGTCGGCTTCGACACGGTGATCGTGCTCGACAACGGCTCCACCGACGGCACGCAGGACGTGGTGCGCATGGCGGCGCACACCCACGACGTCCGGCTGCTCGACTGGCCCTCTGTGGCGCTCAGCTCGCACGCCGACGCCTACAACCACGCGCTGGCGCTGTTCGGGTCGGAGTTCGACTGGATCGCATTCCTCGACGCCGACGAGTTCCTGCTCCCGCTGCGCCACGGCAGCGTGCCGGCGTTGCTGGAGTCGCTCGACGCGCACCCGGCGGTCGGCGTGCACTGGGCGGTGTTCGGCTCATCGGGGCAGGTGGACTGGCCGCAGGGGCTGGTGCTCGACAGCTTCCTGCACCGCGCGCGCGAGGATTTCGTGCCCAATCGCCACATCAAGTCGATCGTGCGGCCGCGCGAGGTGGTGCGCTGCCACCTGTCGCACTGGTTCGAGATGCGCGGCGCGCGGATCGAGGGCGACGGCTGGCACGACGACTATGTCGACGCGGATGGCCGCCCCATTCACTGGGAGGCGCAGCCCGGCGTGACCCGCGACCGGCCAGAGTTCGCGACGGCACGGCTGCACCACTACTTCACGCGCTCGCTCGCGCACTGGCGGGTGAAGATGGCGCGGCGCTGGCTTGATGTGGAGCGCACCGACGACGCCTTCGTCGAGCACGACCGCAACGAGGTTCTGGACGCCTCGGCGCTGCGCTACGTTCCCGCCGTGAAGCGCGAGATGGCGCTGATGCGCGCCGGCGGGCTGCGCGGGCTCGCGGGATGAGGGCGGCGGCCCGTCGGGATGTGCGGTGAAGCAGGCAAGGTTGAGGCTCTGCCTCAAACTCCGCCAAAGGCAGGCCTTTGGAATCCAATACTTAAATAAAGCCGGTCCAGGGGCGGCTCGCCCCTGGCGGGTCTGGGCAGAGCCCAGCCTTGCTTCCTGACGTGCCTCGATGAGCTTCGGGCCCGTGGTGCACGTCAACCCGATGGGCGGCTTCGCCAACCGGATGATCCAGGCGATGGTGGCGATGACCATCGCCAGCCACGTGCCTGGCTGCGTGCTGTCCAACATCGAGCTGCCCGAGTGGGGCCTGCGTTTCCCTGCGGTGCCTGCGGGCGAGGCGCGCCGGCACGTGCTCACGGACGAGCGGTTCGACCTCGCGCACTGGGTCGCCCAGCTCGCGTCCGGCGCGATCGGGCGGCTGGAGGTTCAGGTGTACGGGCAGCGGCTGGAGTATTTCTTGCCGCCGGACCTGTACCGGCAGGCTTTTCCGCTCCAGGCGATGCCCGACGAGGACGAGGCGCCAGGCTTCGGCTCGGGGCACCTCGTGTGCAGCATTCGCGGCGGCGAGGTGCTGGATGGCCGCCATCCTGGCTACGTGCTGCTGCCGGTGGAGTTTTACGCCGAGCTGGCGGCGTCGACGGGGCTGGCGCCGGTGTTCCTCGGGCAGCTTGGGGACAACGCCTACACCGCGGCGCTGCGGGCGCGGTTCCCCGACGCGCTGTTCGTGGACAGCCGCGGCGCGATGGCGGATTTCGCGGCCCTGCGCCGCTCTCGCAACATCGTGCCGAGCGTGTCCACCTTCGCCTGGCTGGCGGCGTGGCTGTCCGACGCCGACCGGGTCTTCCTGCCCGTGGACGGGATGCTGCACCCGGTGATGGGGCCGCACGCGAACCTGCTGCCGCTCGACGATCCGCGCTGCCGCTTCTTCCTGTTCCCGGCCAACTACGCGGTGCCGGTCGAGGAGCACGGGCCGGTGCATCGGGCGCTGCTGGGGCAGTGGCGCCTGGTCGAGCCGTCGATGCTGCGCGAGATGTTCCGCACCGTGCCGCGCCTGCCGCGCCGCTTCGATCGCATAGAGACGCTGTTCGACGAGGCATTCTACCTCGCCTCGCACGCCGACGTGCGCGAGGCCGTCGCCAGCAGGGGCTACGCCAGTGGCCACGAACACTACGTGGCCCACGGCTTCGCGGAGAGGCGGGTGGCGGTGCGGATCGACGCGGCCTGGTACGCGCGGACGTATCCCCTGGCGGCGCAGGAGATCGGCGAGGGATGGTACGCCGACCCGGAGCACCATTACGTCGAGATCGGCCGCGCGCGGGGGTACCGGGCACGGCCGGACGAAGGGTAGAGGCAGGAAGCAAGGCTGGGCTCTGCCCAGACCCGCCCCGTGCTTGAAGGCGGGGGCGAGCCGCCCCTGGACCCAGCACAACTTGAGTAAGGGTTTCCAAAGGCGAGCCTTTGGCGGGGTCCAGGGGCAGAGCCCCTGGCCTTGCTTCCTGGATTTCGGACCGCCTGCTTCAGGCCGCGTCCCGCTCGCGCAGCATCCTGGCCGCCTCGACCGCGAAGTAGGTGAGCACCCCGCTGGCCCCCGCGCGGCGAAAGGCGAGCAGGCTCTCCATGATCGCGCGGTCGCGGTCGAGCCAGCCCCGCTCGATGGCCCCGGCGAGCATCGCGTACTCGCCGGACACCTGGTAGGCGAAGGTCGGCACGGCGAAGCGCTCGTGGACGCGGCGCACGATGTCGAGGTACGGCATCCCCGGCTTGACCATGACCATGTCCGCCCCTTCGAGCAGGTCCAGCTCGACCTCGCGCAGGGCCTCGTCGCCGTTGGCGGGGTCCATCTGGTAGGTCGCCTTGTCGCCCCTGAGCGCGGCCCCGGAGCCGAGCGCGTCGCGGAACGGGCCGTAGAACGCAGAGGCGTATTTGGCGGCATAGGACATCAGGCGGGTGTGCTCGTGGCCGGCGGCGTCCAGCGCCGCGCGGATGGCGCCGATGCGGCCGTCCATCATGTCCGAGGGCGCGATGACGTCGATGCCGGCGTCGGCCTGGTTGACCGCCTGGCGGGCGAGGACGGCGACGGACTCGTCGTTGGCCACGGTGCCGTCGCGCAGCACGCCGTCGTGGCCGTGGTCGGTGTAGGGGTCGAGCGCCACGTCGCCAATCAGGCCGAGCGCGGGATACTCGCGCTTGAGCAGGCGCGTGGCCCGGCAGATCAGGTTGTCGGGGTTGGCGGACTCGCTGCCGTCCGGGTCCTTCTTCTCCGCCGGCGTCGCGGGGAACAGGGCGAGGGCGGGGATGCCGAGGCGGGCGGCGGGCGCGACGTGGCCGGCGAGGCGGTCGAGGGTGACGCGCTGCACGCCGGGCATGGAGGCGATGTCGCTGGTGGTGGCTGTGCCCTCGATGACGAAGATCGGCCAGATCAGGTCATCGACGGACAGCCGGTTCTCCGCGACCAGGCGGCGGGTCCAGGCGTCGTGGCGGTTGCGGCGCATCCGGGTGGCAGGGAAGCGTCCGACAGTCATGGCGACCTCCTTCGATCAGGCAGGCGGATGGTTGGGCGGGCCGGGTGCGGCAGCCGCGAGCGGGGCTTGCAGGGGCCAGTAGGCCGGGACGGGGCAGGTGCCAAGCGGCGGGCCCGGGGAATGCGTCGGGAGCAGGAAGCAGGCAAGGTTGAGGCTCCGCCTCAAACTCCGCCAGGGGCAGCGCCCCTGGACCTGCTTTCCTCAAGGAAGGGGTTACCAAAGAGCCCATGCTTGGAAGAGAGGCGTTTGGCGGAGCTGCCCGAAGGGTCCGACGGCCCGCTTCGGCGGTTGAAAGGGCGGCGGAGGAAGAGCCCAGCCTGATCTGCCGCCGCTGGATCGCTTTCCGCAAACCGCCCACGACGCGAGAGGAGCACGTTGGCACCAGAAGGCATCTGGTCTTAGATAAGAGTGGCGGCGTCATGCCGGTCCAGTGCGGGCGGCTGCCTGAAGAGGTGAGCGTGCTGCAGGATACCAAGTCGAGACGTGTCGCGTCGCGCGAGCGGCTGTCCGAGGCATCCGGCGCCGCGCCCAGGGCCGGTGCGGTGCAGGTCGGCGCGGAGATCCGCGGCGCGCGCGAGGCTCTCGGGTGGAGTCTGGAGGCGGTGTCCGGCGAGTTGCGCATCCGTCAGCCCTACCTGGAGGCGATCGAGGCGGGGCGTGTGGCCGACCTTCCGGGCAGCGCGTATGCAATGGGGTTCCTGCGGACCTATGCGGGGGCGGTGGGGCTGGATGCCGACGCGCTGGCGGAGCGGTTCCGGGCCGGAGCGAGCGAGGTGAATCGCAGGACGGAGCTGGCCTTCCCGGCGCCTGTGCCGCAGCGCGGGATGCCGGCGGGCGCGGTGGTGCTACTGGGCATGGTCGTGGTGGTGGCGGCGTATGCGGGCTGGTACCGCATGTCCAGCGACGGGCACACGCCGGTGCAGACGGTGCCGGAGGTGCCGGAGCATCTGACGTCGCGCGCTGCGCCGGAGTCGCCGTCGCCGCAGGTCGCCTCGATCCTGCCGGCCACGTCGCCGCCTTCCGCCCCGGCGCCCGCCTTGCCGTCCCAGGCGGCGAGTGGCCCGGCCGTCCCCGGGCCGGTCGTGCCGCTTCCGAGCGTCGTCGGTGCCGGGGCGCCGCCGGCGCCGGGCGCCACCGCTGGCGCTGGCGCGGCGGCGGTTCCGGCCTTGCAGACGGCGGGGCCCGCCCCGATCGGGGGAGGTGCGGGCCCGGGCGTGGCGGTGGCTCCCGTGTCGGGCGCGGCTGGGCCGCCGGGGACACGGATCGTGCTGGCGAGCACGGCGCCGAGCTGGATCATGGTGCGCGAGAAGGGCGGCAAGGTCCTGGTCAACGAGACGCTGCATCCCGGCGAGACCTGGCCGGTGCCGGCGGACGACCATCCGCTGCTGCTGTCGGTGGGCAATGCCAGGGGGCTGTCGCTCCTGGTCGACGGCGCTGCGGCGCCGCAGCTCCAGGGCATCAGCCGGCGGGACCTGCCGCTCGACGTGGACGCCGTGCAGTCCGGCAAGCTCGTGGCCGCGCCGCCGCCGAAACCCAGGCCGAAGCCGGTCGCGGCGGCCGACTCGGACAACTCCGCCGACCAGCTCAACGCGAGGCAGCTCGGCGGCCACTGAGGCGGCCACCAGGCCCATGCGGAACGGCGTGGGTCGCTGTCCTGGGCAAGAGAGTCATCGAGGGCGAGAGCCTTGAGCGGGGAGCAGGGCCCTGGCGTCGCCCGCTCCACGGCGCGCCTGTGTGTCGGTGCGCGATTGGCCTTCGGCGCGCGGGCTGGTAGTTCTAGGGGCAGACGGTCCACAGAAGCGGGCGCCGCGTATGGCCCGCCCGGAGATCCCATGAGCTATCGCCCCTACCAGCAGATCGAGCGGCGGCGTTCGCGCCAGATCAGCGTCGGCCGCGTCAAGGTCGGCGGCGACGCGCCGATCACCATCCAGACCATGACCAACACGCTGACCTCGGACGCGGCGGCGACAATCGCGCAGATACGCCGCGCGGAGCTGGCCGGGGTGGACATCGTGCGGGTGTCGTGCCCGGACGTGGAAAGCACCGCGGCGCTCGCCGAGATCGTGCGAGAGGTCAACGTGCCAATCGTGGCCGACATCCATTTCCACTACAAACGGGCTATCGAGGCGGCGCAGGCGGGCGCCGCCTGCCTGCGCATCAACCCTGGCAACATCGGCAGCGCCGAGCGGGTGCGCGAGGTTGTCGCCGCGGCGCGCGAGCATGGCTGCTCGATTCGCATCGGGGTGAACGCGGGGTCGCTGGAGCGGCACCTGCTGGAGAAGTACGGCGAGCCGAACCCGGAGGCGCTGGTCGAGTCGGCGCTGGAGCACGCGAAGATCCTGCAGGACCACGACTTCCACGAGTTCAAGATCAGCGTGAAGGCGTCCG
>CAXSES010000200.1:0-5917 GCA_964236225.1 uncultured Acetobacteraceae bacterium | reverse complement strand
GGCTCTGCCCAGACCCGCCAGGGGCGAGCCGCCCCTGGACCCGGCGCAACTCAAGCAAGGCCGGTCCAGGGGGGCTCCCCCTGGCGGGGTCCCCGCTTCAGGCATGGGGGCAGAGCCCCTGGCCTTCCTTCTCAGTAGGGCCGCTTCTGCTGCATGCTCTTCGGCATCAGCGCCTGCATCCCGTGGCGCATCAGTCCCTTCTGCCCGAGCTTGTTCATCCGCTTCATCATCGTGCTCATGTCGTCGAACTGCCTGAGCAGCTTGTTGACCTCCTGCACGCTCGACCCCGACCCCGCCGCGATCCGCTTCTTCCGGCTCGCCTTGATGATGTCCGGCGCGCGGCGCTCCTTCGTCGTCATCGACGAGATGATCGCCGCCTGACGCTTCAGGACCGTCGTGTCGAGGTTGGCCCCCTCGAGCTGCTCCTTGATTTTGCCCGCCCCAGGCAGCATCCCGAGGATGCCCGACAGCGAACCCATCTTCGTGATCTGCCGCAACTGGTTCGCGTAGTCGTCGAGGTCGAACTGCCCCTTCGCCATCCTGCGGGCGAGCTTCTCTGCGTCCACCTGGTCGATCGTCTCGCCGGCCTTCTCGACCAGCCCCACAATGTCGCCCATGCCGAGGATGCGCCCGGCGACGCGCTCGGGGTGGAACTCCTCCAGCGCGTCGATCTTCTCGCCCGACCCGGTGAGCTTGATCGGCGCCCCGGTGATCTGGCGCATCGACAGCGCCGCCCCGCCCCGCGCGTCGCCGTCCATGCGCGTCAGCACGATGCCGGTGACGCCGACCGCCTCGTTGAACGCCTTTGCCGTGTTGACCGCGTCCTGCCCGGTCATCGCGTCGACCACCAGCAGCGTCTCGGCGGGGTTCGTCGCCTCGCGTATCTGGCGAACCTCGTCCATCAGCGCCGCGTCGATCGAAAGCCGCCCCGCCGTGTCGAGGATGACGACGTCGAAGCCCTCGCGGCGCCCCACGTCCATCGCCCGGCGCGCGATCTGCACCGGCGTCTGCATCGCCACGATCGGCAGCGAGCTGACCCCCGCCCGCTCCGCGAGCTGCGCCAACTGGAGCTGCGCCGCCGGTCGCTGCACGTCCAGGCTGGCCAGCAGCACGCGCTTCTTCTCGCGCGTCGCCAGCCGAAGCGCGATCTTGCCCGAGGTCGTGGTCTTGCCCGAGCCCTGCAGCCCGACCATCAGGATCGGCACCGGCGCCGCGGCGGCCAGGTTGAGCGGCACCGCCCCCGCCCCGCCCAGCGCGTCCACCAGCGCGTCGTTGACGATCTTGGCGACCTGCTGCCCAGGGCTGACCGAGTTCAGCACCTCCGCGCCCACGGCGCGCTCGCGCACTGTGGCGACGAAGTCCTTGACCACGGGAAGCGCCACGTCGGCTTCCAGCATCGCGAGGCGCACCTCGCGCAGCGCGTCGCCGATGTCGGCCTCGCTCAGCGCCCCGCGGCCGCGCAGGCGATCCAGAACGTCCGAGAACCTGCCCGACAATGTGTCGAACATCGCGCCACCCCAACCGAGAACGCGCCGCTGCGCGAACCCTCGCGATGCGGCGTTTGATGAGGCGCGGAGGTAGGCCGCGCGACGGGGGCGTGTCAAGCAGGCAAGGCCAGAGGCTCTGCCCCCCATGCCTTGAAGCGGGGACCCCGCCAAAGGCTCGGCTTTGGAAACCCCGACGAGGACCAGCGGCACGTCACGCCTTGCCTTATGTGTGCGGGTCTGGGGGCGCCTGCCCCCAGCGGGTCCAGGGCAGAGTCCTGGCCTTGCTTCCTTTCGCAACCATCCTCCAGGAGGACCGCCCATGCCCGACACGCCCCCCACGGTGGTCATCGTCGGCGGCGGCTTCTGCGGCGCCGCGGTGGCCCTGCACCTTTTGCGCGACCACCCCGGCCTTCGCGCCGACATCGTCGTCGTCGAGCCGCGCGAGCGCCTTGGCGCCGGCCTGGCCTACGGCACCGCGGACCCCGAGCACCGGGTCAACGTCGCAGCCGGGCGCATGTCGCCCTTCCCCGAGCAGCCCGACCACTTCCAAGACTGGCTGCGGGCGCACGGCGAACCGGAATCCGACCCGGCCAGCCTGCTGCCCGACGGCCGGCTGTTCCCCCGCCGCAGCACCTTCGGCCGCTACGTCGACGAGACCCTGCGCCGGCACGCCCGGGCCGCGACAGCCGGCGCCTCCCTCCGCCACCTGCGCGACCGCGCCACCGCCGCACGGGTCGACGCGCACGGGGTCGAGGTGACGCTCGACAGGAGTGGCGCGGTGCGGGCCGATGCCCTGGTGCTGGCCGTCGGCCACCCGGCGCCGGACCTGCCGGCGGCGCTCGCCGGGCTGCGCGGCGCGCCGGGCCTGGTCGCCGACCCCTGGGACACCGCGCGCCTCGATGCGATCGACCGCGACGCCGCGGTGCTGGTCGTCGGCACCGGGCTGACCGCGTGCGACGTGGTGGCCTCGCTGCGCGCCAGGGGACAGGGCGGCCCGATCACCCTGGTCTCCCGCCGCGGCTTGCTGCCCCGCCCGCGCACCGAGCGGCCGGTCACGACCTTCGGCGCGTTCGACGCCGCGCCCGAGGCCACCGCACTCGGCCTGCTGCGCCGCGTGCGACGCGCCGTCGACGAGGCCGCGGCGCAGGGCCGCCCGTGGGAGGACGTGATCGCCGCGCTGCGCGAGCAGGCCCGCGCCGTGTGGGGCGCGCTGCCCACGCCGCAGCGCCGCGGGCTGCTGCGCCACCTGCGCCCGTTCTGGGACGTGCATCGCTTCCAGTGCGCCCCGCAGATCGACGCCCTGATGCGCCGCGAGCGCGAGGCCGGCCGTGTCGTGGTGCGGGCCGCCACCCCGATCGCCGCCCGCGTCGCGGGCGGCGCGCTCGTCGTCAGCCTGCGCCCGCGCGGGGGGACGGAGGCGGCGGAGCACCGCTTCGGCGCGGTGGTGAGCTGCGTCGGGCCGGGGCACCGCTCCGTGGTGGCCTCCAGCCCGGTGCTGCGCAGCCTGAACGACGCCGGCGTGCTGGAGGCGGACCCGCTCGCGCTCGGCATCGCCGTGGACCGCCACAGCCGGGTGCTCGGCGCCGACGGCGCGGCGAACCCGCGCGTGTTCGTGGCCGGGCCGCTGGCGCGCGGGCAGCACGGCGAGCTGATGGGGCTGCCCCAGGTCTCCACCCAGCCGCGCGAGGTGGCAGCGAGCGTGGTGCGGCTGATGGGCGCAGGGCGGCGGCGGGCAAGGCCAGGGGCTCCGCCCCTGGACCCCGCTCAAGGCTCGCCTTGAGAATCCCTTCCTCAAGCAACGGGATTGAAGGGCCTCGAGCCCTTTGCGGGTCTGGGCAGGGCCCGGCGCTTCCTACTTCTTCGCGCCGCCGATCGGCCTGTGCGCCCGGTCCAGCCACCGGCTGATCAGCCCCGGCGGCTTCGGGGCCACGGCGGGGCGCTGCTCTGCCTGAAGCTGCTTCTCCTTGGCCTGCAGCCACTTGTCCAGGCTCATCCCGGCCTTGGCCGCCCGCTTCGCCTCGTAGGCGCGCTGCCCCTCGGTCAACTCCCTGGCCATGCGAGATCCTCTCCTGCCCACCCCGAGCGCCGGCGCTTCTGGCAGACGCCCCGCCGCCTCGCAAGCCGCGGTCAGGCACAGGAAGCGGGCAGGGTCGAGGCTCTGCCCCGAACTTCGCCAGGAGCGAGCCGCCCCTGGACCGCCCTTCTTCGAGGGAAGCGCCACCACCCAGGTGCCCCGGCTGCCGGAGCCGAAAGGTCCGACGGCCCGCCCTGGGCGTTGGAAGGCGCAGAGTAGGGAACAGCAAGGCCCTGCTTGCCGCCGTGCCGCCGCCCCGGGCACACTGGCCGGCCATCGCACGGAGGCGCGCCATGCCGGACACCGCAGCCCCCGACCTGCGCCCCACCGTGGCGGCGCCCGACGATGACCCCTACCTGTGGCTGGAGGACGTCGACGGCCCCGCCGCGATCGCCTGGGCCGACGCGCAAAGCGCCGCCACGCTCGAACGCTTCGCCGGCCCGGAATACGACGCCGACCGCCGCGCGGTGCAGGCGATGCTGGACCGCACCGACAGGATCGCCTCGGTGACGCGCCGCGCCGGCCTGCTCTACAATTTCTGGAAGGACGCGGCGCACCCGCGCGGCCTGTGGCGCCGCACCACGCCCGCCAGCTACCGCAGCGCCACGCCGGACTGGGACGTGCTGCTCGACCTCGACGCCCTGGCGCGCGAGGAAGGCCGCGACTGGGTGTGGCAGGGTGCCGGCACCGCCCCCGGCACCCACGACCGCGCGCTGCTGCGCCTCTCCGACGGCGGCGGCGACGCCGTGGCGCTGCGCGAGTACGACCTGCCCACGCGCCGCTTCGTCCCGCCCGGCCCGGCGGAGGGCGGCTTCGCGCTGCCAGAGTGCAAGGCCGACGCCGCCTGGCTGGACCGCGACACGCTGCTGCTCGTTGCGGCCCTGGGCGAGGGCATGGCGACCCGCTCCGGCTACGCGCGCACAGTGCGGCTGTGGCGGCGCGGCGCCGACCCGCTCGCGGCCCCTGTGCTGTTCGAGACCACGCCCGACAGCATGGCCGCCTTCGCGCAGGTGGACCGCACCGCAGGCACGGAGCGCGTGGCGTTCGGCGCCCAGCTCGGCTTCTTCGACACCGCCCTGCACCTCGGCGACCGCCACGGGCCTGGCCCCGCGCTCGACCTGCCCACCGACATGCGCGTGGACTGGCACGGCGACTGGATGGCGCTCTCGCCGCGCACGCCCTGGGTCGCCGCCGGCACGACGCACGCGCCGGACTCCGTGCTCGGCGTGGCACTCTCCGCCTTCCTCGCCGGCGAGCGCGAGGTGGCCGTGCTGTTCCGCCCGGGCGAGCGCCAGGCGCTGCAGGGCTTCTTCTGGTCGGGACCCAGGCTGGTGATCTCGGTCCTCGACGAGCTGGACCCGGTGTTCCTGACCGCCACGCCCTCGCCAGGGGGCTGGTCGCCGGGCCGTCTGGACGGGCTGCCCGCGGTGGGCGTGGTCAGCGTCTGGCCGCTCGACGCGCAGCCCGAGGAGGGCGACGCCACCCTGCTGGCCCGCACCGAGGCGCCGCTCACCCCCGCCACGCTGCTGCTGCTCGCGCCCGACCCGCCCGGCCCCGGCCTGCCCGACCGAGACCTGCCCGGCCCCAACCCGGTCGCCGCGAAGCCGGCCGCCCCTGTGGTGCTGAAGCAGGCGCCCGCGCTGTTCGACGCCGCCGGCCTGGCCGTGACCCGCCACGAGGCCCGCTCCGTCGACGGCGAGCGCATCCCCTACGTCCAGGTCGGCCCCGCGAAGGAGACCGGCGATGCCCCCGTGCACCTGTCTGGCTATGGCGGGTTCGGCATCTCCACCCTGCCGCACTACAGCGGCAAGCAGGGCCGGCTGTGGCTGGAGCGCGGCGGCACCACGGTGCTGGCCAACATCCGCGGCGGCGCGGAGTTCGGCACGCGCTGGCACGACGCCGGCCGACGCGAGGGCAAGGCGCTCAGCCACGAGGACTTCGCCGCCGTGGCCAGCGACCTGGTCCGGCGCGGCGTCACGACGCCCGCGCGCATCGCGGCCGAGGGCGGCTCCAACGGCGGCCTGCTGATCGCCAACATGCTGACCCGCTTCCCCGAGCGGTTCGGCGCCCTGTTCTGCACCATCCCGCTGATCGACATGCGCCGCTACAGCCGCCTGCTCGCCGGCGCGAGCTGGATCGCGGAATACGGCGATCCCGACATCGCCGGGGACTGGGCGTTCCTGCGCACCATCTCCGCCTACCACGCCGCCGTGCCGGGCCGCCGCTATCCCCCGATCCTGCTCGCCACCGCCCGCCGCGACGACCGCGTCCACCCCGGCCACGCCCGCAAGATGGCCGCCAAGCTCCAGGCCCTGGGCTACGAGGCGTATTTCTACGAAACCGCGGCCGGCGGCCA
>CAXSES010000199.1:0-5929 GCA_964236225.1 uncultured Acetobacteraceae bacterium | reverse complement strand
GCGGCGGCGAGTGCCGCGAGCAGGTCCGAGCGCAGGCGGGGCAGCAGGCACTGCGCCTCGGGATCGCCGAGACGGACGTTGTACTCGATCAGCCGGGGCCCGGACGCGGTGAGCATCAGGCCCGCGAACAGCACGCCGCGGAACGGCGTGCCGCGCCGCGCCATCTCCGCCAACGCCGGGCGCACGAAGCCGTCCAGCGCCGCCTCCTGCTCCGGGGTGCCGAAGCCGGTGGGCGGCGAGACCGCGCCCATGCCGCCGGTGTTCGGCCCGGTGTCGCCGTCGCCCAGGCGCTTGTGGTCCTGGGCCGCGCCAAGCAGCACCGCCTCGGCGCCGTCGCACAGCGCGAACAGGCTGACCTCGTCGCCATCAAGGCATTCCTCGACCACCACCGCGTGCCCGGCCCGGCCCAGCGCGCCGTCCTGCATCATCGCGGTGATCGCGGCCTCCGCCTCGGCCACGCTCGCTGCGACCACGACGCCCTTGCCGGCCGCCAGCCCGTCCGCCTTGACCACGATCGGCGCGCCCCGCCTGCGCACGAAGTCGTGCGCCGCCGCCGCGTCCTCGAACCGCTCCCAGCGCGCGCCGGGGATGCCGGCGGCGTCGGCCACCTCGCGGGCGAAAGCCTTGCTGCCTTCCAGCCGGGCCGCGGCGGCGCTCGGCCCGAAGCAGGCGATCCCGGCCGCCGCCATGGCGTCGGCAAGCCCCGCGACCAGCGGCGCCTCCGGGCCGGGCACCACCAGGTCGATCGCCTCGGCGCGGGCGAGCGCCACCAGGCCCGCGATGTCGGCCGCCGCCACCGGCATGCAGCGCGCGAACGCGGCGATGCCGGGGTTGCCGGGCGCCGCGATCAGCCGCGTGAGCAGCGGGCTGCGCGCAATCGCCCAGGCCAGCGCGTGTTCCCGTCCGCCCGACCCGACCAGCAGCACCCGCATCGCACGCCCTCCCTGTTACGCAGAATGTTCGTAGCAGGGGCGAGCGCCGGGGCAGAAGAAGGAAGCAAGGGTCGAGGCTCTGCCTCAGGCTCCGCCAAAGCCCTGCCTTTGGCGTCCGCTTGTTCGAGTAAGGCCGATCCAGGGCGGCTCGCCCCCACCTTCAAGCACGGGGCGTGGGCGTAGCCTGCCAAAGGTTCCGACGCCCTCTTGGGCCGTTGGAAGGGCAGGCGGAGGGAGAGCCCAGCCTTGCTGGCTGCCTTCCGTTGCCCTCGGCCTGGTCCCGGAGCATAGCCTTGGCCATGGACGACCTCCCCCAAGGCCCGGTGTTGCGGCCCGTCTCCCGCCGCCGCCCGCCGGCAGGCAAGGACGCGGCCGCCACGTACGACGCCGCCCCGGGCGCCGCCTCCGGCAACGTTCCAGAATACTCGGTGGCCGAGATCTCCGGCGCGGTGAAGCGGACCCTGGAGGGCGCGTTCGGCCGGGTGCGGGTGCGCGGCGAGATCACCGAGTGCAAGCGCTACGGTTCCGGCCACGTCTACCTCTCGCTCAAGGACGAGACCGCGAAGCTGGCCTGCGTGATCTGGAAAAGCGCCGCGCACCGCCTCGGCCTGGAGCCGGAGAACGGCGTCGAGGTGATCGCCACCGGCCGCCTCACCGCTTACGGCGAGCGCTCGTCGTACCAGCTCATGATCGAGCGGCTGGAATACGCGGGCGCGGGCGCGTTGCTGGCGCGCGTCGAGATGCTGCGGGTCCGGCTCGCCGAGGAGGGCCTGTTCGACCCGGCCCGGCGCCGCGCGCTGCCGCGCCTGCCGCTGGTGGTCGGCGTGATCACCTCGGCGCAGGGCGCGGTGTGGCACGACATACAGACCACGATCGCGCGGCGTTTCCCCCGCACGCTGCTGCTGTGGCCGGTGCCGGTGCAGGGCCAGGGCGCTGCGGCCCGCATCGCCGCGGCGATCGCAGGCATGGACGCCCTGCCCGCGCGTGGGGCCGGCGTGGCGAATGGCGGGGCGGCAGGGGCCGGGATGGCTGCCGGACCGCGCACGCGCCCGAACGTGCTGATCGTGGCGCGCGGCGGCGGCTCGCTCGAGGACCTGATGGCGTTTAACGACGAGGCGGTGGTGCGCGCGGCAAGCGCCTGCCGCATCCCGCTGATCTCCGCGGTGGGGCACGAGACCGACACCACGCTGCTCGATTTCGTGGCGGACAGACGCGCACCGACGCCCACCGCGGCGGCGGAGATGGCGGTGCCGCAGCGCCTGGAACTGCTGGCCGACCTGCGCCACATCGCGGCGCGGCTCGACGGCGCCACGGCGCGCATGGCGCAGGCGCGGCGCATCAGGCTGGACCGCGCGGCCGGGCGCCTGCCGGACCTGCCCGCGCTGCTCGGCACCGCGCGCCAGCGGCTCGACGACCGGGCGCAGCGACTCGGACTGGCGGCGGGCAACCTGGTGGCGCGGCGCACGGCGCGACTGGCGTCGGTGGCGCACCGCCTGCCGGACGGTCCCGCCCTGCTGCGCGGCCTGCGCGCAACGGTCGCGGATCGCGGGTTGCGCCTGCGCCTCGCCCTGCCCGGCCTGCTGGCGCGTCGCGGCGCATCGCTGGCGCGGGCGGGACACGGGCTGCGCGACCCGGCCTCGATGGTGGCGGCGCGACGGGCCACGCTCGCGCTTGCGGCGGCGCACCTGCGCGCGGCGCTGCGCGACGCGGTGCGCCAGCGCGCGGCCGAGGCGCAGTCGGTGCTGCCGCGCCTGTCCGACGCGGCGCTGCGGGCCACCTTGCGCGAGCGGCGGGCGCGGCTGGAGGGCCTGGCCGCGCGGCTCGACTCGGTGTCGTACGAGGCGGTGCTGGCGCGCGGCTTCGTGCTGGTGCTGGACCCGAGCGGCCGAGCGGTGCCCAGGGCCGCGGAGATGCCGCGCGACGGCCGGGTGCGGCTGCGCTTCAGCGACGGCGAGGTGCAGGTCGGCACGGCGACGCGCGACCGGCAGGGACGGCTCGACCTGTGAGCGAGGAGACGCAGCACCCGGCAGGGCGCCCGACACCCGGCGACGGCCCATCCGACGCCGGTGGACGCCCGACGGCCGGGAGGCCGGACGCATCGGCAGCCTCGCCCGGGGTGGCGCTCGATGACGGGCGTGAGGAGGCTCATTCGGCCGCGCCCACCGACGCAACGCGCACGCCGCAGGTCGGCTTCGTGCTTGCGACGCTGGCGATCGACGCGCTGGGCTTCGGGCTGGTGGTGCCCGTGGTGCCCGGGCTGGTGGTGCAGCTCTCGCACCTCTCGCCCGGCGCGGCCGCGGCGTGGGTCGGCTCCCTGCTGTCGGCGTTCTCGCTGATGCAGTTCCTTTGCTCCCCGCTGCTCGGCGCGCTGAGCGACCGGTTCGGACGGCGGCCCGTCCTGCTGCTCTCTGTCGCAGGCACGTGCGCCAACTACCTGCTGATGTACTGGGCGCCCAGCCTCGCCTGGCTGTTCCTCGGCCGGATGATCGCGGGCGCGACGGCGGCCAGCGCGTCGGCCGCCACCGCGTTCATCGCCGACATCACGCCCCCGGAGCAGCGCGCGCAGCGTTTCGGCCTGGTGGGCGCCACGTTCGGCGCGGGCTTCGTGCTCGGACCTGCGCTGGGCGGGCTGCTCGGCGCCTACGGCCTGCGCCTGCCGTTCCTGTGCGCGGCGGGGCTGGCCGGCGCGAACCTGCTCTACGGGCTGGTCGCGCTTCCCGAGAGCCTGCCGCCGGAGCGCCGCCGGGCGCTGTCCTGGCGCCGCGCCAACCCGGTCGGCCTGCTGCCGGCGCTGCGTGCGGACGCGGACACGGCCCGGCTGGCGATCGGGTGGTGCTGCGCCTGGTTCTCGATCGCCTCGCTGCAGAGCAGCTTCGTGCTGTCCAACCAGGTCCGGCTGGGCTGGGGCCCGCGCGGCAACGGCCTGGCGCTGGCGGTGATCGGGGTGGGCTCGGCGCTGGTGCAGGGATTGCTGGTGCGCCGCGTGGTGCGCCGGGTCGGCGAGCGGCGCACCGCGCTGCTGGGCTACGCCATGGCGATCATGGCGTTCCTGTGCCTCGCGGGCGCGGTGACGCCGGCGCTGGTGTTCGCGGCTCTCGGCTTCCAGGCGCTCGGCGCGGTGAGCGGGCCGTCGGTGCAGGCGATGGTCTCGGCACGCGCCGGCGCGGAGAGGCAGGGCGAGATGCAGGGCGCGCTGTCCTCGCTGCAGGGATTGACCGCGATCGTCTCGCCTGTGTTCGCGGGCTGGCTGTTCGGGGTGTTCACCGCGGCGTCGGCGCCGGTCTGGTTTCCGGGCGCGCCTTTCCTGGTGGCGGCGCTGAGCTACGCGGTGGCGTTCGCGGTGGTGCGCGGCGTGCGGGCGTAGGCAGGGAACAGCAAGCAGGGCCGGGTTCCGGCCAGACCCGCCAAAGGCCAGTCGTATTTCAGTTTGAAATCCAGGAAGGGAGGCCAGGAGCTCTGCCCCCGATACCTGGAAGTGGGGACCCCGACAAAGGATCGCCTTTGGAAACCAACACTTAAATTGTGCCGGGTCCAGGGGCGGCTCGCTCCCCGCCTTGAAGCAGGGGCGGGTCTGGGCAGCGCCCAGCCTTGCTTGCCTGAACGGTCATCGCATTTGGCCGTTGGTATAGGTAAAGGACTCCAAAGGCGAGCCTTTGGCGGGGTCCCCGGCTTCCAGGCGTTGGGGCAGAGCCCCTGGCCTTGCCTTCGCCCCGACCCGCACCCGACCTTGGACCGGCTGCGGTTGATCGACGTCGACGCGCTCCTCCCAACCGGCCGCGACGGCGAGGCCGAGGAACAGGCCGATCGCGATCGTGCTGAGCGGGATCGGCGTGTCCTGCACCACCATCGCCACCGGCATCGCCAGCACGGCCGCCAGCATCGCCACCTCCGGCAGCGCGAGCGAGCCCGGCGAGCGCAGCCGCTGGCCGGCGAACAGCAGCGCCCCGCTCGACAGCAGCGGCAGGTCATAGAGAAAGGCGTGCGGCGTCGCGAGGCAGGTCGCCGCGAGCAGTGCCGGGATCGCGAACGGACCGGGGCGGCGCCACGCAGCCCAGACCGCCGCCGCCGCCACCAGCGCCGCCACGGCCTGCACCGCCTGCGCAGCGCCGTGCGAGAAGCCGAGGGCCTGGACGTTGCCCAGAACCGTCGGGATAGTCCGGATGCCCGCCGTCGCCCAGTCGAAGAACGCGGCATAGCCCGGCAGCGACCGCCACCAGGCCATCCAGATCGTGCGGCCGAACACCGCCGTGTCCAGGACGCACAGCGCGGCGGTCGTGGCGCAGGCGGCGACGATGCAGCGCCACCGCCCCGCCGACAGCAGGGCCAGCGGCACCAGAAGCCCGAATTGCGGCTTGTAGGTCAGCAGGCCGAACAGGAGGCCGGCGAGCACCGGACGGGGCCCGGCCAGGCGCACCCCGCCGACCAGCAGCGCCGCGAGCAGGAACCCGCTCTGCCCGGACACCACGCAGGCCGTCGTCGTCGGCGCGAGCAGCGTGGCAGCCACCATCCACGCCTTGCCGCGCGCGCCGAGGCAGGTCGCCGCGAGATACAGGCAGAAGGAGCCGCCGACCCAGGCGATGTAGGCCGGCCAGAACCCCAGCAGGCCGATCGGCCAGACGAGGAGCAGGAAGGTCGGCGGGTAAGGGAACGGGTTCTGTTCGCCGGGCAGCATTCCCATCGCCACCTGCGCCTGGTGGAGCCACACGGGGTCGTAGAGCCAGGCTGCCGGGTGGAGCACCACGATCCTGGCATACGACCAGAGCGCGAAGAAATCGCCGAACGGGAAGGCTTTGGCTCCGTGGAAATTCACCGGGATTGCGAGGATCGCGAACACGCCGCACAGCACGACCAGCGCCGCGCAAAACCATGCGGTCTTGCGGTCCCGCGGCTCCCAGGTCCAGGCAAACCGACCCGACCCCTTGTCCTGCTCACGTCCCTGCACCACGCCCCTCCGGAGACAATCGGCACAGTGTAGGCCCGCGTTCGTTTTGCCCTGG
>CAXSES010000198.1:0-5938 GCA_964236225.1 uncultured Acetobacteraceae bacterium | reverse complement strand
CGCCTTCTCCGCCCGCCGCGACCTTGAACCCCGCCGCGGCGCGCCCCTATTTCAGTCGTTGTCAACGTCTGGCGTGCAGACTGTGCTTGATTGGTACGCTTCCGCGCGCCAAGACTGCGCCGTCGAACTCCGGTTCGACCTCAGCGTGCAATGATCAAAGGAGCTTCCGATAGCCAGAGGACCCATGCAGGCCGCCCCGAGTCGCGACGGGCCGCGCGTGAACGAGGACATCCGCGTGCCGCAGGTGCGTCTGATCGACGCGGAGGGCGAGATGCAGGGCGTGATGGGCGCGCGCGACGCGCTGCTCCGCGCCTATGCCGTGGGCCTCGACCTGCTCGAGATCAGCCCGAACGCCGACCCGCCTGTCGTCAAGATGGTCGACTATGGCAAGTTCAAGTACGAGGCCCAGAAGAAGAAGAACGAGGCCAAGAAGAAGCAGCGCGTCATCGAGATCAAGGAGGTCAAGGTCCGTCCGAACATCGACGACCATGACTACCAGGTGAAGCTGCGCGCGATGCACTCGTTCATCGACGAGGGCGACAAGGTCAAGGTCACGCTGCGCTTCCGCGGCCGCGAGATGGCGCACCAGGACCTCGGCGTGAAGGTGCTGGAGCGCATCCGCACCGACATGGACGAGAAGACCAAGGTGGAGCAGATGCCCCGCATGGAGAACCGCCAGATGATCATGGTGCTCTCCCCGCGCTAGGCATCGGGCCGGGGCACGTGGTCCCGGCCGTTCGGGCCACAGGGCGCGCGCACCGGACGTCAAGATGCGCCACACCCCAATCACGCGCAGTTGCAACTCGCTATGTCTCAGCACGTTGTGCAGCGGTCAGGCGTCACGCGGTGACGCCAGCCGGGAGCGACGCCATGCTGAAATGGGCCATCATCTTCTTCATCGTCTCGATCATCGCCGGGGTGTTCGGCTTCACCGGGATCTCGGCGGCCACCGCGGGCATCGCGAAGATCCTTTTCTTCATCTTCATCGTGATCTTCCTGATCTTCGTCGTGCTGGCCGTCACGGCCGGAAAGGCTGTCCTGTAGCGGCGGAGGCAGCGAGCAAGGCCAGAGGCTCTGCCTCTGGACTCCGCCAAAGGGCGAGCCCTTTGGAAACCCGACCCGGGTCGGCGGCACGGCCTGGGCGACGTGCCGCCAGCCTCCTGTGTGCGGGTCCGGGCGGGGCTGCCCGAAGGCTCCAACGGCTCAACTGAGCCGTTGGAATGGGCATCGAAGGGGGAGTCCGGCCTTGCCTTCCGCTCCGTCCTGGCCTTCCTCCCGCCCCTGGCGGTAGTCTCCCGCCCGAGCGCCCGAGGAGACCCGGCGATGCCCGTCTATCGTTCCCGCACCAGCACCCACGGCCGCAACATGGCCGGCGCGCGCGCCCTGTGGCGTGCCACCGGCATGGGCGACGGCGACTTCAACAAGCCGATCGTGGCGGTGGCCAACTCGTTCACGCAGTTCGTCCCCGGCCACGTCCACCTCAAGGACCTCGGCCAGCTCGTGGCGCGCGAGATCGAGGCGGCCGGCGGCGTTGCCAAGGAGTTCAACACCATCGCGGTCGATGACGGCATCGCCATGGGCCACCAGGGGATGCTTTACAGCCTGCCGTCGCGCGAGCTGATCGCCGATGCGGTGGAGTACATGGTCGAGGCGCACTGCGCCGACGCGCTGGTGTGCATCTCGAACTGCGACAAGATCACGCCGGGCATGCTGATGGCGGCGATGCGGCTCAACATCCCGGTCGTGTTCGTCTCCGGCGGCCCGATGGAGGCCGGCAAGATCACCACGGCGGGCATCACGCGGCGCGCGGATCTGATCACCGCGATGGTGGCCGCGGCCGACCCCACGATCAGCGACGCCGACGCCGAGGTGATGGAGCGCTCCGCGTGCCCAACCTGCGGGTCGTGCTCGGGGATGTTCACGGCGAACTCGATGAACTGCCTGACCGAGGCGCTCGGGCTCGCCTTGCCCGGCAACGGCTCGACGCTGGCGACGCATGCGGACCGCAGGCGGCTGTTCGTGGAGGCGGGGTGGCTGATCGTCGATCTGGCGCGGCGCTGGTACGAGCAGGACGACGCCACCGCCTTGCCCCGCAGCATTGCCGGCTTCGAGGCGTTCGAGAACGCCATGTCGCTCGACATCGCGATGGGCGGCTCGACCAACACGGTGCTGCACCTGCTCGCCGCCGCGCAGGAGGGCGGCGTCGCCTTCGAGATGCGCGACATCGACCGCCTGAGCCGCCGGGTGCCGAACCTGTGCAAGGTCTCGCCATCGGTCGCCGACGTGCACATGGAGGACATCCACCGCGCCGGCGGCATCATGGCGTTGCTGGGCGAGCTGGACCGCGCCGGGCTGATCCACCGCGACGTGCCGACCGTGCACGCGCAGACGCTGGGGCACGCGCTCGCCAGGTGGGACATCGCCACGCCCACCGCGGCGCCCGAGGCCCGCCGCCTGTTCAGCGCGGCGCCCGGCGGCGTGCGCACCACCCAGGCGTTCAGCCAGGAGAGCCGCTACGACGCGCTGGATCTCGACCGCGCGGCCGGCGTGATCCGCGACAGCGCCCACGCCTTCAGCCGCGACGGCGGCCTGGCTGTGCTTTACGGCAACATCGCCGAGGACGGCGCGATCGTGAAGACCGCCGGCGTGGACGCGGCCAACCTGGTGTTCGCCGGCACCGCCCGCATCTTCGAGAGCCAGGACGCGGCGGTTGACGGCATCCTTGGCAACCGCGTGGCGCCGGGCGACGTCGTGGTGATCCGCTACGAGGGGCCGAAGGGCGGGCCGGGGATGCAGGAGATGCTGTATCCCACGAGCTACCTGAAGTCGAAGAACCTGGGGAAGGTCTGCGCTCTGGTCACTGACGGGCGGTTCTCCGGCGGCAGTTCCGGGCTGTCGATCGGCCACATCTCGCCCGAGGCGGCGGAGGGCGGCGCGATCGGCCTGGTCGAGGACGGCGACCGCATCGAGATCGACATCCCCGCGCGCTCCCTGCGCGTCGTCGTGGAGGCCGGCGAGATGTCGGCCCGCCGCGTCCGCATGGACGCGCGCGGGCGTGACGCCTGGCAGCCGGTGGGGCGCCACCGCGTGGTCTCCACCGCGCTGCGCGCCTACGCCGCGATGGCCACCAGCGCCTCGCGCGGCGCGGTGCGCGACGTGGACCAGCTCGCCCGGGGCGGCGCCACCGCCCGCGCCGTGGCGCGTTCGGACGACGCCGCCCCCGCGGCGCTGGCGCGGGCGGGCCTGTCCGCCGCCGCGGCCGCGCAGGGCCCCGCCTCCGGGACCCCGCCCGCGTGAGCCGCCCCGCCGCCATCGCCCGCCCGTCGGCGCCGGCCGCGTGAAGGTCGCCGTGCTCGGCAGCGGCGTGGTCGGCGTCGCCTCCGCCTGGTATCTCGCCAAGGCGGGGCACGAGGTCACGGTGTACGACCGGCAGGCGGAGCCCGGCCTGGAGACCAGCTTCGCGAATGCGGGCCAGGTCTCGCCCGGCTACTCCGCGCCCTGGGCCGGCCCGGGCGTGCCGTTCAAGGCGATTCGCTGGCTGATGATGCGGCACCGCCCGTTCGTGCTTCTGCCCGGCGCCGACCCCGCGCTGTACCGCTGGCTCGCGCTGATGCTGCGCGAGTGCACAGAGGCCGCCTACCACCGCAACAAGGCGCGCATGGTGCGGCTCGCGGAGTACAGCCGCGACTGCCTCGACGACCTGCGGCACGAGACCGGCATCGAGTACGACGGCCGCCAGCAGGGCACGCTCCAGCTCTTCCGCACCCGGAAGCAGCTCGACCATGTCGCCGACGACACCCGCGTTCTCGACGAGGGCGGCGTCGCCTACGAGGTGCTCGACGAGGCCGGCTGCGTGGCCGCGGAGCCCGCCCTCGCCCTGGTGCCCGGCCGCGTGCTCGGCGGCCTGCGCCTGCCGCACGACGAGACCGGCGACGCCTTCAAGTTCACCCAGGCGCTGGCGGCGATGGCGCGCGGCCTCGGCGTCGCCTTCCGCCACGGCGTCGAGATCCGCGCCCTGGAGCACGAGGCAGGCCGCATCACCGGCGTGCGCCTCGCCCCCGCCGACGCCGTGCCCAGCCCGGGCGGCGCCGTCTCCGGCCTGCCCCGACGCGCCCGCGACGACGACGGCGCCGGCGAGCGGGTCGAGGCCGACCGCTACGTCGTGGCGCTCGGCAGCTACTCGCCGTTCCTGCTCAGGTCGCTCGGCATCGACGCGCCGATCTACCCGGTCAAGGGCTACTCGCTGACCCTGCCCGTGACCGACCCCGGCGCCGCCCCCGTCTCCACCGTGATGGACGAGACCTACAAGGTCGGCATCACCCGGCTCGGCGACCGCATCCGCGTCGGCGGCACCGCCGAGCTGGCCGGCTTCAGCCGCAAGCTCCGCGCGCCGCGCCGCGCCACGCTGGAGCACTCGCTGCGCGACCTGTTTCCCCGGGGCGGCGACCTGTCCCAGGCGCAGTTCTGGACCGGGCTGCGGCCGATGACCCCGGACGGCACGCCGGTCGTGGGCGCGACGCGTTACGGGAACCTGTTCCTCAACACCGGGCACGGCACGCTGGGCTGGACCATGGCGTGCGGGTCGGGGCGGCTGCTCGCTGACCTGGTGTCGGAACGCCGGCCGAACATCGAGCACGAGGATCTGGCGGTGGGGCGCTACGGGTAGAAGAAAGCAAGGCCGGGCTCTGCCCAGACCCGCCAGGGGCGAGCCGCCCCTGGACCCGGCGCACCTTAGGCAAGGCCGGTCCAGGGGAGCTCCCCCTGGCGGGGTCCCCGCCTTCAGGCATGGCGGCAGAGCCCCTGGCCTTCCTTGCTCGACCGATCACTCCCACGGGCGGCGGCCTCAGTCGTGCTTGCGGTGCCCGCGTCCCTCCTGCGTCTTGGTCAGCTCCGCCTTGTGCTGCGCCGCTTCCTTCTCCGCCTTGCCCGCGGTGGCGCTGCTGGTCCCCTCGGCGTCGTTGCCATCCGCGGCAGAGCGCGACGCCGCCGGCAGCGGCTCGCCCTTCTTGTGCAGCGGCGACGGCGCCGGGCCGCCCTCCGGCACGAAGTCCTCGCCGTGCGCGCCGCCCGCCTTCGCGGTGCCGGCCACCTGCACCTCCTCCGCCTTCTGCGCCTTGGCCGAGCGGGCGTGGCTGGCGTTGTGGCCGCCAGCGTTCGGGTCTCTGCTCATCGTGCTGTGTCCTTGTCCTGGTGCGCCGCCGGCTGCCGTGTTCCGGCGCGCGACCGTCCCTGCTCCGTGACCGCCACGCGTCCGCGCTGCGGCACCTTTGGGCATCCGTAACCTCGGACGTCGCGCACAGTTGCCGCGCGCCACGCCGCGCGTGTCAGCGCCCGCTGAGCCGCACGGTCCAGCCGCCCGCCAGTCCCACCGCCGCGCACAGCAATCCCGCAACCCCGAGTGCCGTTCCGACCGAACTGGCCTGCGCGATCAGCCCGAACATCGGCGGCCCCCCGAGAACCCCGGCATACCCCAGGATCGAGGCAATTCCGACCGCCGCCGCCGTCTGCGCGCTCGCCGTGCCCGCAGCGGCCCCGGTGCCGGACCCTGCCCCGCCCTGGCTCCCGGCCAGGCCGAACAGCACCGGCACCACGTTTGCGACGCCCGCGCCCGCCAGCGCGAACCCCACGAGCGACAGCCACACCGGCGCGGCCCACAGCAGCAGCGCGAAGCCCGCCGTCGCCCCCAGCGACGCGCGCAGCACCCAGCCGCTTCCGAGGCGCGCCCGCACCCGGTCGCCGCCGAAGCGCAGCACCATCATGGTGATCGAGAACGCGCTGAACCCCGCCGCCGCCGAGGCCACCGGCAGGTGGCGCACCTCGCGCAGGTACACCGCGCCCCAGTCCAGCACCGCCCCCTCCACCGCGAACGAGAGCGACATCATCGCCCCCGTCAGCAGCAGCCCCGGCCTGGTCCAGAGCCGCAGGTCGTCCCGAGCCG
>CAXSES010000197.1:0-5983 GCA_964236225.1 uncultured Acetobacteraceae bacterium | reverse complement strand
ACCCGAAATCGGTGGTTCATGTATTTCACAATCGGCATAAAAACCTTCCGTAAGTGTCAGAGTTGTGCAACTCTTTGAAGAACGCGTCCAACCCCTGTTCTCGTCCTTTCTGTTCGATAAGGTTGGCGACTGCCGGCAGTGCCTCGCAGATCGTGCTGATGCAGATCGTCGAGCGCGATCGGCTGATCGAGGCCAACGCCAGGAATGCCCTGGCGAGTTCGGGCGCGGACGTGGCGGGTCCCGGGCTGGCGGGCGCGCTGATCAGGCTGCTGGGGGCGCCGGTCGCGCTGCTGTTCAACGTCGTCCTGCCGCTCCTCTCCGCGGCGATCCTGGGTGGCATCCATGTCGACGACCCGCCGCCCCGCCGCGCCGGCGGGTTCTGGCCGGAGCTGAAGGCCGGCCTGCGCTTCGTGCACGCCAATCGTCTGCTGGTGGTGCTGGCAAGCTGCGTGGCGGCCTGGCAGCTCTGCTGTAACTCGGCAGCCGTCGTGAACATCCTGTTCGCGACCCGCACGTTGGGCGTGTCGGCGCAGGACGTCGGGCTCAGCTACGTGTGCCTCGGCATTGGCACGGTGTTCGCGAGCCTGATCGGCGGGCACCTGAGCCGGCGCATCGGTCCTGGATCCTGCCTCGCACTCGGGTTCGGCCTCTCCTCCTGCGGGTGGCTGATGCTTGCCGCTGTCCCCGTCGGCTCCTGGGGTGTCGTCGCCTTCGACGTCGAGCTGACGCTGCTCGGCATCGGCGCGGTGCTGATCTTCGTCAACTTCATCTCGCTGCGCCAGGCGGTGACGCCCGCCCCCATGCTGGGGAGGATGACGAGCACGATGCGCTGGCTGATCCTGATCCCCGCCGGGCCAGGTGCGCTGATCGGCGGCTGGCTTGGGGAGCACGCTGACCTACGGGCGTCTCTGGGCTTTGCCGGGGTTGGCGGAATGGTCCTCACGGTCGCGGCCTGCTGCATGTCGCTACCGCCGCGGCCCTCAACCTCGACCGGATCGCGGCCTGGTTCGCCGGACGCGCACTCGCACCAACCCGAACCTCACGTTTTGCCGCACTCGTCGCCTAGCAGGCGACTTCGCCAACAGTGTCCGACCCTTTGGCGAAGTTCAAGGAAGAGCCTCGACTCTGCCCGCTTCCTGCGCCGGACGCACCGCCCACGCCTGCCGGGCGGCTGCATCTTGCCGCCGCATGTCAGCGCGACGGCGCTGTGCCTGGGTCGCCGAAGAAGCCCGTGTCCACGTAGCTGAACAGCGCCTGGTCGAAAGTGCCGCCGAATTGCTGGTTGAACAGGGTCACCGTCGTCGTCCTGCCCTGGGCGTCCAGCACGATCCAGGAATGCAGCGCCAGGGGCGGCGTCGAGAACACCAGCGTCAGGCTGCCTTCCTGCGGCGTCGCGCTGCGCACCACGCTCACCTGGATCTGCCCGGCCTGGCGCTGGATGTCCGTCACCGTCACCGGCCCGGAAAACCTGATGTCCGCATCAAGCAGGAGGCCGAGTGGCGTTCGCGCCTCAGGGATGTTGCTGGTCTGGTCGAGCTGCGCGTCATGGAACACCACCACGCCGTTCCCGGCAACCAGCAGGAGCGGACTCGGCGGATCGTACTGGAACCGCATCCGGCCCGGACGCTGCAGCCAGGCGGTGCCGTTCGACACCCGCCCGTCGGACGCGGTCTGCAGGAACCGCGCCTTCATCGTGCGCACGCCGTTCATGTACTGCTGGATGCGGACGAGGTCGGCCCTGTCCTGCGCCGTGAGAGCCGCCGGCTGAACCTGCGCCACCGCCCGTGGAATCCCGGCCAGCCACGCAGGTGTGAGCATCAGGAGAGTGCGGCGTTGCATGATCCCGATGTGGCACCACGGCGCGGCGTTGGAAAGGCCATTCCCGGTCCGCCCGACCGGACTTCCTCAGCCCCAATCCCGCAACGCGCTGCGCCGGGCCAGGACGCACACCGCGGCAAGCCAGACGAGCTGCGGCGGCACCACGAGCATCGCCCACCACAGCCGCTCCCCGGACGGCGCCTGCACGAAGCCCACGCAGCTCAGCCCGCCCCAGACCACGAAGCCCCAGTACACCAGCGTGACGCCGGCCGCGCCCATGCCGCAGCGGTTCGCCACCTGGTAGAGGTGGCCTCGATGCGCCTGGGTGATGCGCCTGCCCTCCAGCAGACGACGCGCCAGGGTGAACGCCACGTCGAACAGCACGCCCGCGAGCAGCATCGGCATCAGCAGCAGCGACAGCTCCACCGCCGCGAACCGCCCCGCCGCGACGCCGAGCACCGCCAGGGTGAAGCCGCAGAACTGGCTGCCGACGTCGCCCATGAAGATCCTGGCCCTCGGATAGTTGAACGGCAGGAAGCCCAGCACGCCGGCCGCGAGGATGGCGGCCGCGAAATACACGAACCAGTCCCCCTGCCCCGCCGCGATCCCGGCCAGGAACAGGCACGCGATCGCCACCGAGCCCGCCGCCAGGCCGTTCAGCCCGTCGATGAAGTTGACCGCGTTGGTCAGCACCAGGATCCACGCCACGGTGGCGGGGATGCCCAGCCAGCCGATCTCCACCGCGCCCACCCACGGCACCCTGAGCGCGTGCGGCGCCAGACCGCTTCCCACCGCCACCAGGGCCGCGACCGCCTGCGCCCCCAGCTTCACCGAGAACGGCCAGCCGCGCACGTCGTCGAGATACGACACCACGGCGATCACCATCGAGGCGCCGATCACGCCGCGGAAATACGGGTCCGCGATCCGCGAGAAATCCGCGAACGCGTAAAGCGCCACGATGCCGACCAGGAACGCCGCGACCACGCCGACGCCGCCGCCCTTGGGCGTGGGCCGCGTGTGCGACGAGCGCGCCACCGGCTGGTCCAGCACGCCGACCCGGATCATCGCCGCGACGATCGCCGCCGACAGTCCCGCCAGCAGCGCGCAGAACAGCAGGTGCCTCAGGACAGCCTCGAACGCCACTCGCAGGAACTCCGCTCGCCAGACACCAGGCCGCGGATCATCCGCCCTGCACGGGAAGCAAGGAAGGTTGAGGCTCTGCCTCAAACTCCGCCAGAGGCCAAGCCTTTCGAAGGCATCTTCTCAGCGGGTGAGCCCCCGAAGGTTCCTGGCCTGACGGGTCCGGGCAAAGCCCTGCTTCCTGCCCTGCCGGCGGTGTCCTGGCTGCCCGTCCTGTGCTCCGTTGCGCCACGCACCCTGACCTAGGTAGGGTGCGCCGTCATGCGAGCCAGAACGCCATGCCGCCCCGGTCCCGGTGCCCGGCGCGAGTCGCATTCCTGGCGCGCCCTCCGGCTGGGCCTCCTCGTGCTGGCCATGGCGACGAGCCTCGCACCCGCTGCCAGTGCGGCCGCCCCGCCTGGCGCCTCGACCAAACAGCCGGTCGGCGCGAACGCCACCGTCGCCCCGCGACCCAGCAGCGCGGCCTGGGACCTCGAGCAGGCGGCGCAGTGCGCGGCCGCGATCCACGACGCGGAAACCCGTCACGACCTGCCGAAGGGCCTGCTCGGCGCCATCGCCAAGACGGAGAGCGGCCGGCCCATCGCCTCGCTCGGCAACGTGCGTGCCTGGCCCTGGACCATCGACGCCGACGGCCAGGGATTGTTCTTCGAGAGCAAGGCCGCCGCCGTCGCCTGGGCGCAGCAGGGCCTCGCCCGCGGGGTCAGGTTCATGGACATCGGCTGCATGCAGGTGAACCTGCAGATGCACCCGGACGCCTTCGCCTCGATCGAGGACGCGTTCGACCCCGCCTCGAACGCCGAATACGCCGCGCGCTACCTGCGGCAGCTTCAGGCGGAGGCGGGCGGCAACTGGAACGTCGCGGTGGGCCTGTACCACTCGCACACGCCCGACCTTGCCGCCGCCTACCGCGAGCGGGTGGCGCAGGTCGGCGCCGGCATCGTGACCGGCATCGGCGGCCCGGAGCCGCTCTACATGCGCGCCATCCGCCAGGGCACGCTGCACCTGGCGCTGGCGGGCGGCGGCATGCTGGTGATCAACCTCAACCGGCAGCCCCACGCGACGCGGCGGCCCGGCCAGTCCGCCTGCCAGGTGGCCTCGATGCTCCGGCCGCTCCTCGCCTCGCCGCCACGGCTCAAGGGCTGCCGGGCCTAGCGCCGGCCCGGTCGCGCAGGCTCCGGGACGCTATTCGACCCGCGCCAGTTCGCGCGTGCTCGCGCCCGCCGGGGCCTGCGTCGGAGACGGAGCCTCGTCCCAGGCCGCGCCGCCGGGAAAATGATCCGCCGCCTCGACCAGGATCGCGGCCTCCGGCGTGGCGCAGCGGACCGACCAGGCGCCGCCCGCGCGTCGCGCCGACCAGTGGGCGCCGAAGCGCGCAACCTCGGCCACCACGCGGCGCTGGATGCCGTCGTGGCGGATCGTCGCCGTCATTGACCCCGGTGCCTTGCCCGAGAGATGGGTGATGTCCATGCCCCTGCCTTCCTTGCGGGGCGGCCTGCCCCTGGACGACAGGGTGATCCGCACGGATTGCCGGAGTGTTAACGCCCAGCCTGCCGCCGGAGGCACCGCTGGCCGAAGCCGGCGCCGGTCGGTATCGTCGCATCGCCCGGCACGACCCGCTGCCGCAAAGACCGCCGAGGATGCGACATGCCCGATGCCCTGCCCGCGACGGACGTCGAGTCCCGCTCCCTGCTGGGCCGCGTCACCACAGCGTTCGTCTACCTGTTCGAGCGGCTGCTCCCCGATCCGTTCGTGTTCGCGATCCTGCTGAGCCTGGTCACGGCTGGCCTCGCCCTCGCCTTCGCCCCGCACAACTCGGTGCCCGACGTGCTCAACGCCTGGTACGGCGGCATCTTCCAGATCTTCGCCTTCGCGTTCCAGATGGTCATGATCCTGGTCACCGGCTACGCGCTCAGCTCGTCGCGCCCGGTGGCGGCCCTGCTGGCAGCCCTCGCCTCCCTGCCTCGCTCGCCCGCCGCCGCGGTCGGCCTCGCCGCCCTGGTCGGCCTGTCGGCGAACCTGCTGAACTGGGGCTTCGGCCTGATCGTCTCCGCCCTGTTCGCCCGCGAGCTGGCGAAGCGCCAGCGCCTCGATTTCGCCTGGCTGATGGCCGCCGCCTACACCGGCTTCCTGATGTTCCCCGCCGGCCTGTCCTCCTCGATCGCGCTCGCCGAGGCCACCCCCGGCAACGCGCTCAACATCACCCAGAAGCTCACCGGCGAGGTCGTGCCGCTGTCGGCCACGCTGTTCTCCGCCTTCAACGTCGTGCCCGTGCTGGTGCTGCTGGTCGCCATGCCGCTGATCTACATGCGCATGCAGCCGGCAGAGCGCGACATCGTGCCCGCCGACTCCGCCCGCCTCGCCGCCGAGGACGCGCCGCGCCCGGAGCCCGAGCGCGTCCCCGGCCTCGCCGGCCTGCTCGACCGCGCCTGGGTCCTCAACCTCTCCATCGTGGCCGCCGTCGCGCTCTACGTCGGCCTGCAACTCGCGCGCGGCACCTTCCACCTCGACATCAACTCGCTGATCCTGATCTTCCTCGCCCTCGGCCTGCTGCTGCACTGGCGCCCTGTCGCCTACGCCGGCGCCATCCAGGCCGCCGCCCGCGTCACCGGCTCGCTCCTGCTCCAGTACCCGCTCTACGGCGGCATCATGGGGATCATGACCGCCACCGGGCTGGCCGGCGTGATCGCCCAGGTGTTCATCCGCATCTCGACGCCGCACACACTGCCGTTCTGGGGCTTCGTCTCGTCGATCATCATCAGCCTGTTCGTCCCCAGCGGCGGCGGCCACTGGGCGGTGCAGGGCCCGTTCATCGTCCCCGCCGCCGCGGCGCTGCACGTCAGCCAGGCCGCCGCCGCCCAGGGCGTCGGCTACGGCGAGGCGGTCGCCAACATGATCCAGCCGTTCTGGGCCCTGCCGCTGCTGGCCATCGCCGGCATCGGCATGCGCCGCGTCATGGGATTCACGGTCATCAGCTTCTTCGTGTCGAGCGTGGTGTTCGGAGCCTCGCTGCTGCTGCTGGTGCCCT
>CAXSES010000196.1:2871-6029 GCA_964236225.1 uncultured Acetobacteraceae bacterium | reverse complement strand
GGCCCGCAACAGCAATCCTCTCCCTCATCCACACACTCGCACACGACATCGCCGCCTGAGGCGGCTCCGGCGCAATGCCAGAAGGGAGAGCCCGGCCTTGCTGGCCTGCACGGTCATCGCACCCGACCGTTGGCGTTAATCGGGCGGAAACCGCCCGCGCCGTAGGTTGGCGTTCATCGATCCTGAGCGAGTTGCAAATCATGCCGGGCCATGTCTCAAGGCTGGAAAGCGGGGCCATTTTCGATCCGATGGAGGCCGAACGGGCCGCCCAGACGCACGGGCTTGCAGCTTCGGTGCTGGCCGAGATGCAGGAACGCGGCATCGTGCCCACCCCCCGCAACTACGATCTCTGGTTCACCTACCGCGCGGGCAGGAACCCTGTCCTGACGCAGCGCGTGGCGACCCTGCTGGACGAGGGGCAGGTGCTCACGCCCGCCATGCTCGACACGCTCTACGGGGAGCGCGTTGCCGGCGCCGAGATGAACGTCGACGCGATCAGCAGCAGGTCGGATGCGATCCAGGAAGCCGCCCAGACACTCATCGAGCAGGTCGCGGACGGCCAGGCCGCGATCACGACCTACGGCGACACCCTCACGGACTGGGCGAGGCGCCTCGGCGACCAGCCGACGCTGGGCGGGCTCGTCCAGGCGATCGCCGCCATCACGGCCGAGACCACCCGGGCGAGCGAGCGCAACAGGCTCCTGGAGCAGCAGCTCTCGGCCTCGGGGGCCCGGATCGCCAGGCTCCGACAGTCGCTGGCGGAGGTGAGGCAGGAAGCCACCACGGACGCGCTCACCGGCCTGGCCAACCGCCGCGCCTTCGACGTCAGGATGAAGCGCTCCATGGCGCAGCTTCGCTCCGAGCCGGGCACGCCGCTGTCTCTGCTGCTGATCGACGTGGACCACTTCAAGACGTTCAACGACACCCACGGCCATCGGGTGGGCGACCTCGTGCTGCGCCTGGTCGCGCGCCTCCTGGCGGACAACGTCAAGGGCCGCGACACCGTGGCGCGCTACGGCGGCGAGGAGTTCGCGATCCTGCTGGCCGGCGCCGACCTGCGCGCGGCCTCCGTCGTGGCGCGGCAGATCGGCAAGACCCTGAGCGGCAAGCGTCTGGTCACCAGGGGATTGGGGCAGCCCGTGGGCCAGGTCACGGTTTCGATCGGCGTGGCGCAGGCCCGGCCTGGCGAACAGGCAGCGGCGCTCGTGGAACGTGCGGACAGCGCGCTCTACGAGGCCAAGCGCACGGGCCGGGACAAGGTGTGCACCGAGCAGACCGCATCAGGCGCCGAGCCCATGGTCCTCGCCGCGCTGGGGTAACACCAACGGCCGAATGCGATGACCGGTTGGCAAGGAAGGCCAGGGGCTCTGCCCCCATCCTTCAAGGCGGGGACCCCGCCAAAGGCTCGCCTTTGGAAACCGATACTTAAGGAAAGCCGGTCCGGGGGGCTCGCCCTGGCGGAGTTCGAGGCGGGGCCTCAACCCTCCCCGTCCCACGGGCCACGCCCAGGACCGTCGCCACCGCGGCCCCGGCCCGGCCGCCGCGCATCGGCGGGTCGTCCTGCGCCGCGAGGTCCTCCGCGCTGTCCACGTCGCGCAGAGTGCGCAGCAGCGCCACCCGCCGCCCCGCGAAATTGCCCAACGTGTCGGCCAGCGCGTGCGGCCCCGACCAGCGCACGCCTGCGAACGGCCGCGCCGGCCGGCGTCGCGCCAGCCCCACGAGCCAGTAGCCGCCATCCTCCGCAGGCCCGAACGCCGCGTCAGCCCGCCCCAGCGCCCGGAAGCACGCCGCCACGTCCTCGGCGCGCGCCGAGGGCACGTCGCAGCCCACGATCGCCACCCGCCCGCGCGCGCAGAGTGCGCACGCCCGATGCATTCGCGCGCCCAGGTCGCCGCCGCCCTGCGCGACCCTGGCCAGCCCCCGTGCCCCCGCCAGCCAGCGCCCCGCGCCGCGGTCCGGCGTGTGCGCCAGCATCGTGCGGAAACGCCGGTCCGCCCGCAGCCGCCGCAGCAGCCGCAGCAGCGTCGCGAGATGGAAGCGCAGCGCCGCCCGCTCGCCGACGCCGCGCGCCAGCCGCCGCTTCACCGTGCCCAGGCGCGGCGCCCGGGCGAAGACGATCACCGTGTCCCTCAGCCGCCCGCCTCCGTGTCCTGCGCCTGCGCCTGATCCTGCGTCGGGGGCTGCGCCTCCTGCGCCGCCGCCCTGCGGGGCCGCGAGGCGTATAGCCGCGCGATCAGGCCGGCCGGCGCGCCCGCGCGCCACAGCCCCAGGCAGGCGAGGTTGCGCAGCGAGCGCCGCCACCAGCCCTGGTGCTCCCAGCGCGCCGCAGAGGTCAGCGCCGCCGCGTCCAGCGCCACCACGCCGCCGCGCCCCAGCCGCCGGCGGATTCGCCGCACCAGCGCCACGTCCTCCATCAGCGCCAGCTCCGGCATCCCGCCCACCGCGTCCAGCGTCCGGCGCGACACCAGCAGCCCCTGGTCGCCGTAGGGCAGCGACCACCTCCGGCAGCGCCACGCCACCAGCCGCTCAAGCCGGCGCGCCCGCGGGCTCGCGCTGTCGAGCGCGAACCGGAAATACCCCGCCGGCTCCACGGGGTCGGCGCCAGGCCCCGCGGCGCCGAACGGCCATGCGAGGTGCGCCCACGCCGCCGCCTCCCAGCCCGGTTGCAGCCGGGTGTCCGCGTGCAGCAGCAGCAGCCACGACCCGGACGCCGCCGCGATCCCGGCCGCGAGCTGCGTGCCCCTGCCTCTCGGGCCCTCCACCACCCGCGCGCCCAGGCGCCGCGCCAGCGCCGGCGTGTCGTCGCCGCTGCCCCCGTCGGCCACCACCACCTCGCCGGCCGCGCCGCCCAGCGACTGCAGAGTGGCCTCCAGCGTCGCCGCCGCGTCCAGGGTCGGGATCACCACGGACAGGACGGGGATCACCCCGGGCGGCACCGCTCCGCCTTCCCCTAGCGCGGGCAAGGCAGCGCCGCGCCGACGATGTTCTTCATGTGTTCTTGAACCACGCCCTGTCCCCGCCCATACTTCCGCGCAGCACGCAGCCGGAACGAAAGGACCACGGCATGGCGCCCCTCGACTCCGCATCGACCGTTTGCGACCCGCATCCTTTCGCTCCTCCCCTGCACGCCCCGGCCCTGCACGCCCCGGCCCTGCACG
>CAXSES010000196.1:0-2771 GCA_964236225.1 uncultured Acetobacteraceae bacterium | reverse complement strand
CCCTGCACGCCCCGGCCCTGCACGCCCCGGCCCTGCACGTCCCGCCCCGCCGCGGCCGCGGCGCCACCCGCAACCCGCCCAACCGCTACGACGCGCTGCACGACGCGGCGTTCGACGACGGCTGGGACACGCTCGGCGCGGACTTCGCCGGCCTGGCGCCGCTGCCCACCACGCTCACGCCCGACCGCAGCCGCTCCGCCCTGTCCTGGAACAGCTCGCCCGACCTCGGCTTCGACCGCGCCGTCAACCCCTACCGCGGCTGCGAGCACGGCTGCATCTACTGCTACGCCCGCCCCAGCCACGCCTGGCTCGGCCACTCCCCCGGCCTCGACTTCGAGACCCGCCTCACCTTCAAGCCGGACATCGCCGCCCTCCTGGAGCGCGAGCTGCGCCGCCCCGGCTACCAGCCCCGCCCGATCGCGCTCGGCTCCAACACCGACCCCTACCAGCCCGTCGAGCGCACCCAGCGCCTCACCCGCCAGGTCCTGGAGGTGCTGGAGCGTTTCGGCCACCCCGTCAGCATCGTCACCAAGTCCGCCGGCGTGCTGCGCGACCTCGACATCCTCCGTCGCCTCGCGGAGCGCAACCTCGTGCGCGTCTGGCTGTCCGTGACCACGCTCGACCCGGAGCTGGCGCGGCGCATGGAGCCGCGCGCCGCCACCCCCGCGCGCCGCCTCGCCACCATCGCCCAGCTCGCCGCCGCCTCCGTTCCCGCGGGCGTGCTCGCCGCCCCGATGATCCCCGGCCTGAACGACGCCGAGCTGGAGCGCATCCTCGGGAGCGCCGCCCGCGCCGGCGCGCGCACCGCCGGCACCGTGCTGCTGCGCCTGCCGCTGGAGATCGCCGAGCTGTTCGAGGCCTGGCTGCACCAGCACACCCCTGACCGCGCCCGCCACGTCCTCGCCCTGGTGCGACAGACCCGCGCCGGCGCGCTCAACGACAGCCGCTTCGGCCACCGCCAGCGTGGCGTTGGCCCCTACGCCGACATGCTCGCCGCCCGCTTCGACCGCGCAGCCCGGCAGCACGGGCTGCTCGAACGGCCGGCGCTGGCGTGCACGCATTTCGCGGCGCCGGCAGCGGCGACGGCGCAGCTCTCGCTGCTGTAGCGGGCGGCGCAGCAGGCAAGGCCGGAGGCTCTGCCTCCGGACTCCGCCAGGGGCGGAGGTGGCCGAAGGTTCCGGCGATCCGCCTGGATCGCTGGAAAGGCCATCGGAGGGGGCGCCCCTGGACCGGCTTTCCTCAGGCGCCGTCGTCGGGACAGGATTCGGGCAAGGCAGGTCCGGGGCGGCTCGCCCCTGGCGGGGTTCGGGGCGGAGCCTCGGCCTTGCCTGCCCGCCTGTCCCGCGGGCGGCATTTTGCTCCAGGGCGCGTCGGTCTGGCGTGTTGCTCCCGCGACGGCTTGCGGGCCAGAGTGCGCCACGGCCGCGGCGGCCGGCGCGCGAGCGTGGCCCGGCCCGACTTGCGCGTGCACCAGGAGGACCAAGCATGGCGGACAAGATGCCCAACCCAGCGAGTTCGTCGAAGCCCGACGCGGACACGGCCGCCGCCGGCCAGGACGGCGCGCGGGCGATCGCGGGCGCGGTCTCGGATTTCGGGCGCGTCGCAGCGGAGGCGCAGTCCAAGGCGCTCGCAGAGATGAACCGCATGTTCTCGCAGATGAAGGCGCCGGCGATGCCGGACATGACGGTGCTGATGACCGCGCACAAGCGCAACATGGAGACCCTGTCGGCGGCGAACCGGGTGGCGCTGGAGGGGGCGCAGACGGTGGCGCGGCGGCACATGGAGATCATGCAGCAGACGATGTCGGAGCTGAGCGACACGATGCGCCAGATCGCCACGCCGAACGCGCCGCAGGACAAGGCGGCGCAGCAGGCCGATCTGCTCAAGGCGTCGTACGAGCGCGCGGTCGGCAACATGCGCGAGCTGAGCGAGCTGATCCAGCGCTCCAACAGCGAGGCGGTCGGGCTGCTGAACACCCGGTTCATGGAGGCGGTGGACGAGGTGAAGACGATCATGCAGCAGCAGGGCAAGCAGCAGCAGGGCAAGCTGGGCGGGGCGTAGCCGCGGAGCGGCGCGCAGAAGACGCGCCGCCGCAGGCAAGCAAGGCCAGGGGCTCTGCCCCCCATGCTTCAGTGCGGGGACCCCGCCAAAGGCTCGCCTTTGGAAACCCCTACTTAAGTTGCGCCGGGTCCAGGGGCGGCTCGCCCCTGGCGGGTCCCCGCTTCCAGGCATGGGGCAGAGCCCTGGCCTTGCCTGCCCGCGTCAGCCGTGCAGCCGCAGCACCTCGATCGCCACCGACTTCACCAGCGCCAGCGCCGCGCCGCCCGGCCGCAGCCCGAGCCGCGCCACCGCGTCCGGCGTCACTCGCGCCAGCATCGGCTGCCCGTCCACCGCCAGCTCCACCAGCGCCACGCCGCCTTCCGCCACCACCGCGCCCACCCGGCAGCGCAGCACGTTGTGCACGCTGATGCCGCGCGGCGCCTCGGTCGCCAGGATCACCTCGCGCGCCGGCACCCGCAGCCGCAGCGCCACGCCCGCCGGCGCCGCCAGCAGCGGCAGCCACACCGTCTGCCCTTCCTGCCCGGCCGTCCCGCCCTCCAGCGCCGCCGCCGTCAGCCCGCGCGCCGCGTCGTGTTCCCGCACCACCGCCCGCAGCAGCCCCGCCGCGTCGTCGCGCCGCGCCAGCGCCAGGTCTGCCCGCCCCGCCACCTCCGCCACCGGCCCGGCCCGCACCACCCGCCCCGCCTCGATCAGCACCAGCGTGTCCGCCA
>CAXSES010000195.1:3883-6088 GCA_964236225.1 uncultured Acetobacteraceae bacterium | reverse complement strand
GTCCGGCGTGACGCGGTGAGCGCCGTGTCGCTGGCCTCGCGGGTGGCGGGGCTGCTGAGCTTCGGGATGCGGCGGCGTGGCGCCGAGCACGGCGTGCGCGAGTCGATCGCGGAGCTGGTGGCGGAGCCGGCGCCGGCGCCGGACGGGTCGGAGCCGGCGGACGGGCTGCACGGGCTCGACCGGCAGGAGCGCGCGCTGATCGCCAACGTGCTCCGGCTGCGCGGCATCACGGCGGACGACGTCATGGTGCCCCGCGCGGACATCATCGCCATCCCGGTGGACGTCACGCTGGAGCAGGCGATGGACCGGGTGCGCACCGAGGGGCACTCCCGGCTGCCGGTGTACCGCGAGCAGCTCGACGAGATCGTCGGCATGGTCCACATCAAGGACCTGATCGGCTATGTCGGCAGGGCCGACGCGTTCCAGATGGAGGCGATCGTGCGCGCGCCGCTGATGGTGGCGCCGCAGGTGCCGGTGCTGGACCTGCTGCTGCAGATGCGCCTCGCGCGCATCCACCTGGCGCTGGTGGTGGACGAGTACGGGGGCATCGACGGGCTGGTCACGATCGAGGACCTGGTGGAGACGATCACCGGCGACATCGCCGACGAGCACGACGAGGTGCAGGGGCCGATGCTCACCGAGCGGCAGGACGGCACGCTCGACGTGGACGCGCGGCTCAAGGTGGAGGCGTTCGAGACGCGGCTGGGGGTCATCCTGACCGCGGAGGAGCGCGGGGCGGACATCGACACGGTGGGCGGGCTGGTGTTCACGCTGGCGGGGCGGGTGCCGGCGCGCGGCGAGGTCATCAGCCACTCGTCGGGCGTGGAGTTCCGGGTGATGGACGCCGACGCGCGGCGCATCCGCAGGCTCAGGGCGAAGCTGCCAAGGACGGAGGCGGCGGAGTAGGAGACAGGAAGGCCAGGGGCTCTGCCCCCATGCCTGAAGACGGGGACCCCGCCAAAGGCTCGCCTTTGGAAACCAATACTTAAGTAAAGCCGGTCCAGGGGAGCTTCCCCTGGCGGGGTCCCCGTTTCCAAGCATAAGGGCAGAGCCCCTGGCCTTGCCTGCCCTGGCAGGTCAGACGGCGCGGGGCGCGGTCATCGCCTTGTGGATGGCCTCGTCGATGCGCGCCTGTATGGCGGCGCGCTCCTCGGCCCAGACCTGGAGGGCGCGGTCAGTGGGCAGGGGAACTGTGTTGCCGTGGCGATCCTGGGACATTGGCGAGGCTCCTTGGGGCAGCGGGACCTGGCGTGGCCTGCACTACCATAGGTCGCACGTCCGAACGGAAGTTGAACCGCAATCGCTGCAACTCTGGCATAGGGGCGGCGCATCCATGGCGAAACCTTGGCGCGGGCGGTCGGGCGGCCCGCCACGCGCGGGAGGACGCCCGGGGCACGGCGCCCCGGGCGGCGGCGCTCAGGTGTTGGAGTCGGCGGCCATCGCCTTCCTGTGCGTCGCCGGGCGGGCCATCTTCATGCCGGACGCGTGCTGCGCCTCTGTCAGATGCTGCTGGATCGTGGGCAGGGTGCTGGCGGCGAAGGCCTTGATCTCGGGGTCCTGGCCGTTCTGCGCCTCCTCCTGGAACGCCTGCACCATCGACTGGTGATCGGCGACCTGGCCGTGCATGTAGTCGCGGTCGAACTTGGCCCCCTTCTCGCCGCCCAGCATGGCCTTCTGCTGGTTCTGCGTCTCGCTCAGGTCGGTGGGCGGGGTCACGCCCTTGGCCTGCGCGAGCTTCATCAGCTGGTCGTTGGCGGCGCTGTGGTCCTTGATCATCTCGCTGGCGTAGGACTTGACGCGCGGGCTGCGGGCGTTGGTCTGCGCGAGCGTCGCCATCTGCACCTCGGCCATGCCGCCCTGGGCGGCCATCGTCACGAAGCTCTGGTCGGTGGCGGAGAGCGCCGGCGGCGGCGGCGGGGCCTCGGCGACCGGGGCCGGGGTGTTGCTGGAACAGGCGGCGACGGGCAGCAGGGCCAGGGCGAAGCCCCAGCGGGTCATGCGGTTCATGGTCGGGCAGCCTCCTCGGGATGACGAACGGCCCGCGGCTGCGGGCCCTCGGGCGAGAGAACGCGCGACAGGCGGCGGCGTTCGCCGGCGCGGCGGGCGCGGCGGGGTTTTCGCGCGGCGCGGTCGCCCGTGCGTGTTTCGCCCCGTGCGTTTTTTGCACCGTGGGTCTTTCGCCCGTGCCTCTTTCGCCCGTGCCTC
>CAXSES010000195.1:0-3783 GCA_964236225.1 uncultured Acetobacteraceae bacterium | reverse complement strand
CCGTGCGTTTTTTGCACCGTGGGTCTTTCGCCCGTGCCTCTTTCGCCCGTGCCTCTTTCGCCCGTGCGTGTTTCGCGTCGTGCGCCTTTCGCTTCGTGCATCTTTGGCGAGGTCGGGCGTTGGACAGCGATGAGCGATCGTTCGCCTGTTCCCGCCCCTGTGGGCCACGCCGTGCTCGGCGCCCCGGCGACGCGGATCGACGGCCCGGACAAGGTCAGCGGCCGGGCGGCGTACGCGGGGGACACGCGGCTGCCGGGGATGGCGCATGCGAGGCTGGTGCGCAGCCCGATCGCGCGCGGGCGGATCACGGCGATCGGGCGCGACGCGGTGCTGGCGCTGCCGGGCGTGCTCGACGTGCTCACCTTCGCCGAGGTCGGCGAGGCGGTGCGGCCGGTGGGCCACCTCATGGCGGGGGGCTGGGCGAACAGCACCGCGCGCCCTCTGGCCTCGCCGGAGATCCGCCACGCGGGGCAGATCGTGGCGCTCGTGGTCGGGCAAACCCTGGAGGCGGCGGGCGCGGGGGCGCACGCGCTGGCGGTCGGGTACGCCGAGGAGCCGCACGCGGCGCGGCTGGAGGACGCCGATGCGGCCCCGATCCCGCTCGGCAGGCTGCACGCGGAGCACGAGGATCGCGCGGCCGGCGACCTGGCGGCCGGGCTCGCCGCCGCCGCGCACGTGGTGGACCAACGCTACGCCACGCCAATCCAGCACCACAACCCGATCGAGCTGCCTGGCACGATCTGCCTGTGGTCGGGCGAGGACCTCACCGTCTGGGAGCCGACGCGCTTCGTGGCCGCCGCGCGCCACGGGCTCGCGGCGCAGCTCGGGATCGCGCCGGAGCGCGTGCGGGTGATCGCGAGGCTGCTCGGCGGGCATTTCGGCTCCAAGCTCGCGCTGTCGCAGCACACGGCGCTGTGCGCGCTGGCGGCGCGAAGGGTCGGGCGGCCGGTGCACCTGGAGGTCGGCCGGCGCGACGGCTTCACCGTCGCCAACCACCGCAGCGAGACGCGCCACCGCGTCCGGCTGGGCGCGGACCCTGGCGGGCGGTTCGTGGCCCTGTCGCACGACGCCCTGACGGCCACGTCGCGGTTCGACGATTTCGCGATGGAGGGCACCGACGTCACCACCGCGCTCTACGCCTGCCCGGCGATCGCCGCGACGGAGCGGGTGGCGCGCGTGGACCGCAACACGCCGGGGCCGATGCGCGCGCCGCCAGAGGTGCCCTACCTGTTCGCGCTGGAGAGCGCCGTGGACGAGATGGCGGCCGCACTCGCCCTCGATCCGGTCGAGCTGCGGCGGCGCAACGACACCCTGGCCGATCCGGTCACAGGCCGGCCGTTCACCACGCGGGCGCTGATGCGCTGCCTCGACGCGGGGGCGGCGGCGTTCGGGTGGCGCGCCGGGCCGCCGGGCAGCCGGGCGCGGCGGGAGGGCGACTGGCTGGTCGGGCAGGGATGCGCAGCGGCGGCGCGCCCGGCCAAGACCGCCCCCGCGCGCATCCGGGTCACGCGGAGCGCGGATGCGGCGCTGGTCGAGACCGCGCACCACGAGATCGGCAACGGGATCGCCACAGTGCTGGCGGTGATGGCGTCAGAGCGGCTGGGGCTGCCGGTGGGCGCGATCGAGGTGCGGCTCGGGGACACGGCGCTGCCGGCGGCGGGCCTGTCGGGGGGGTCGTCGACGACGGCCAGCCTGGCCAACGCGCTGGCGCAGGCGTGCGCGGCGCTGGGCGGGCGGGATTCGGGGGTGGTCGAGGTCGGGTTCGTGCCGGCGGGGGCGGCGGAGGGCGCGCTGCAGGCGCTCGACGGGGGCAGGCTGGCGCTGTCCGCGCCGCTCGGGGGCAGGCTCGCCTGGACGTTCGGCGCGCATTTCGTGGAGGTGCGGGTCCATGCCGCGACCTGCGAGGTGGAGGTGCGGCGCCATGTGGGCGCGTTCGCGGCGGGGCGCATCCTCAACCCTATGGCGGCGCGCAGCCAGCTTCTGGGCGGCATGGTGTGGGGGCACGGCTCGGCGCTGCTGGAGGAGACGCTGGTCGACCCGCGCACGGGGGCGTACGTGAACGAGGACCTGGCCGAGTACCTCGTGCCGGTGGCCGCCGACATCGGCGGGCTGGTCGCGCTCACTGTGGACGACGAGGACCGAGAGGCGGACCCGGAGGGGGTGAAGGGGCTGGGCGAGATCGGGGTCATCGGGGTCAACGCGGCGATCGCCAACGCGGTGTTCGACGCGACGGGGCGGCGGGTGCGCACGCTGCCGATCAGGGTCGAGGCGCTGCTGTAGGACAGGGCGAGGGACGCCGGGTGACGTGCGCCTTGCCATGCGCATGATACGTGCGCATTGTGGAACACCGTCCCCGTGGAGCGTCGCCATGTCCCGGCTTGCCGCCTCCCTTGCGTGCCGGCGTGCCACCAACGTGACCTTGCCGGAGGCGCTGCTGCACGAGGCACGGGGGCTGGGGATCAACGTCTCCCAGGCGTGCGAGCGCGGCCTGGCCGACGAGGTGGCCGCGTCGCGGCGGCGGCGCTGGCTGGAGGAGAACGGCGAGGCGATGCAGGCGTGGAACGAGCATGTCGACCGGCATGGCCTGCCTCTGGCGGCCTATCGCCAGTTCTGATGGCGCGTTTCGACGTGCATCCGATGCCCGGTGGGAGCGGGGGATACGTCCTCGACGTGCAGGCCGACCTGCTCTCCCATCTCTCGACCCGGATCGTGGTGCCGCTGCTGCCGGAAGCGGCAGTGCCCAGGCCGATCAGCGAGCTGAACCCGGTCTATGACATCGGCGGCGCTCGCCATGTTCTGGTGACGCAGGCCCTCGCGAGCGTTCCGGGACGCGAACTGAAGCGTCCGGTTTCCGGGCTTGCCGAGCACCGCGACAGCATCACCCGCGCGCTCGACGTCCTGCTGACCGGGTTCTGAGCCTTGGCCGCGCGGATGGCCCGGGTCGCCTGAGCGGACCTTCCACCCAGCTTGCGAGGGATGGCCACACATGAGCTTGGCAGAGATGGAACGCCTTGTGGCCTTGAGAGTGCGCAGCACGTTGGCCGTCTGCGTCATCCGCTTCGCAATCGGCATCCTCTCGCATTGCAGCGACTTCCTGACGCATGGCTGGCGTCCCTATCGCTGGGGATCGATCCCCCTGGAAGTGTTCTGGACATCGCTCGTCCTGCTCGATGCCTCGGTTGTCGCCCTCCTGCTCACCGGGTGGCGGCGATCAGGGCTTCTTGCGGCCTTCACGATCACGACCCTCGACGTTGCAGCCAACAGCTACGCCCTGTTCGGGATGGGCATCGAGGCCTTCGCCCGCAATCTCGTGATGCAGACTGCATTCTTCGGTTTCGTCGCAGGCTCGATCGCATTCGTCTGGCCGAGGTTCCAGGCGCTTGATTGAATCGAGCCGGGCTGGAAAAATCGGCCGGGCGCCTGGCGTTGAACTTCTGTTCCGTCGCTGCTGCCAGGCGCCAAGTCCCGGGAGAAAACGATGCGGCTGCTGCTCGCGATCCTGCTGCCCTGGCTCCAGTTCTTCACGATAGGCAGGCCGTTCGCCGGCATCATCTGCCTCGTCCTCCAGATCACCGTCGTGGGCTGGATTCCTGCGGCGATCTGGTCGGCCTACGCGCTGAGCCAGTTCCATACGGACCGCAAGATCGCCCTGGCGACCAGGCAGAAGCGGTGATCCCGGCATCCGAGCGGGCTCCATGACACCAGCGGCTGCTGAGTGTGACCGGACGGGCAAGCAAGGTTGAGGCTCTGCCTCAAACTCCGCCAGGGGGAGCCCCCCTGGAC
>CAXSES010000194.1:2759-6128 GCA_964236225.1 uncultured Acetobacteraceae bacterium | reverse complement strand
GGGCAGAGCCCCTGGCCTTCCTGCTGAACCGGTCATCGCATCTGGCCGTTGGTATCAGCCTTGCCGGCGCGCCGGCGCATCCTTTCCCCACGCGACCCTGCCTCTGGGCGAGATGGCCGCGGCCCCTTGGCGGGCCGGGGCGGCCGGGCCGCCGCGACGCGGCGCTGCCGCCCGACGATCGGCGAGGCGGGATGATCGCCCTTGTGACGCGCGGCATCCAGGAACCGAGGGTTGGTCGCCGCGAGATTCCGCCAGGCTGACCGGTCATGGCTGCTTCCTTTGCATACAGGTATATGCCAGACTGTCGCAAATGCAGGCACGTCGCCTGCTTTCTAAGCAGAAAGGATCGGCGTTTGCCTAATTTTTACTCTCTGAACGCCAGACGAACCTCCAGGCACCGGGCCCTGCTCGTGACGGCGTGCCTCGCGCTGCTGGTCCCGGCCGCCGCCCGCGCCGACGACCTCTCGCCGGGCGCGGGCGCCATGGACGGAACCGCCCTGGCCCTCGGCAGCGCCGGCGGACCCAGGATCGACCGCGCGCCGAACCCCACGGCGACCGGCCCCTACGCGACCACGTCGAGCGAGTACAAGCTGCCGGCCGGGATCGACCCGGAGGTTGACGACTCCGTGGTCACGGAGCTCTGGGCGCGCATCTACCACCCGGTCCGCCTCGGCCATGCGCCGCACCCGATGGTCGTGATCCTGCACGGCAACCACGGCACCTGCGGCCACTACGTCGACGGCATCGTCGGCCGCGTCGACGACAGCACCCAGTACACGACGCTGGGCACCTGCCCGGACGGCTACATCGTGACGCCGAACCATCTCGGCTACGAGTACATGGCGACCAGGCTCGCGTCGTGGGGCTACATCGTCGTCTCGATCAACGCCAACCGCGGCGTCACCGCGGCCGCCGGCGTGCCCGGGGATTCAGGGCTGAACCTGCGGCGCGGCCGGCTCGTGCTGCGCCACCTCGAGCAGCTCGCCGCCTGGAACCGCTCAGGCGGCGCCCCGCCCTCGCTCGACTTCGACCCCACGGGGACGATCGATTTCGGCCATGTCGGGCTGATGGGCCACTCGCGCGGCGGCGAGGGGCAGCTCGCGGCCTACACGATGTACTTCGATCCCGACAGCCCGTGGCCGGCCCGGATCGGCGATCCCGTGACGTTCGAGGCGATGTTCGAGCTGGCGCCGGTGGACGGCCAGACCGGCCGCACCTTCGTCGCCAACAACATCCCCTGGACGGTGCTGCTCCCGCTCTGCGACGGCGACGTCAACACGCTCCAGGGCGTGCGGGTCTACGACCGCACCATCGACGCGCTGGGCGAGACGAAGCCCGCGATCAAGACCGTGTACGCGGTCTGGGGCGCGAACCACAACTTCTTCAACACGCAATGGCAGACCTCGGACTCCAAGGGCTGCAGCGGCGACGGCAACACGCCGCTGTTCGACCTGGTGGCCGCCGGCTCCGCCACGGAGCAGCAGACCGGGCTGTACGCGTTCATGGCGCTGATGCGCGGCTATGTCGGGCAGGATCGCCAGCCCGCGCTCGCGGAGCTGCTCGACAGCCGCTACGCGCTGCCCAGGCGGCTCGCCCAGCTCAGCACGTTCGAGCGCTCGTTCAGCGAGTCCGCCGATTTCGGCCCCACCGTGGCCATCGACGACTTCACCGGCACGGACGGCGTCTCGAGCACGGGCGTGCCGAACCAGGCCTCGCGCGTCACCACCGCCCACCAGGCGGTGCAGAACCATGACGTCACCCTCAAGGCCGAGGCGCTCTCGTGGCAGCAGCCGCAGGTCGATCCCTCCGCCACCTACTTCCAGGCCAACTGGTCGGCGCCGGGGGTGCGCACCTTCGTGCCCTACGACACGCTGGAGTTCCGAGTGGCGCTGCAATGCACCGCGGTCTCGTCGACCAACCCCTGCGGCGCGCCGAGCCCGCTCAACGTCGGCGCCGTCAACGACTTCTCGGTCGCCCTCGCCCGGCCGGACGGCACGCTCAGCCGCGCGGTGCGCCTGTCCGACTACGCGACGCTGCAGGGACCTGTGGGCGGCGGCACGCAGAACCTGCACCCGATCCTGCAGACGGTGCGCATCCCGCTCGCCGATTTCGAGCCGGCGTCCGGGTCGGCCGGCCCCGTCAGCATCGCCCCGCCGCTGCGCGGGGTGCGCTTCGCCTTCGACCAGACCGCGAGCGGGGCGATCTACCTCGCCAACCTCAGGCTGAGCCGGCCGGCGGGCGTGCAGGCGCAGCTGACCGCCGACCTGGCCGGCGGCGCGGGGCTGCTGCAGCAGGCGTCGGCCAGCCAGCCGTCGTCCGGGCCGTCGGCGTCCGGGCCGGCGTCGTCCGAGCCCGCCCCGACGGCGCCCGTCCCCACGCAGGGCAGGGTGATGGCGCTCAGCCGCGCGGCGGCGGGCGCGACGCCGATGGTCGACATCGAGCTGCAAAGCACGGCGGCGATCCCGGTCCGCAACTCGCTGCTCACCCTCCTGGTCGACGGCAGGGAGATGACGCTCAGCCGCTTCGGCGAGGATGGCGACACGCGGCGCGTCATCTTCTCCGTGCCGCAGGGCGAGTTCGACGCGATCGCGGAGGACGCGCCGCTCATGCTGCGCAACGGCCAGGAGGCGGGCAGCTTCGGCACCCTGCGCAAGTCGATGCTCCGCTAGGCCGCGAGCGCCGGCCCGCCTTGCGCGGCCCCTTGCCGGGGTGGCCGGGGCGGGCTGCGGCTGCGCGGCCCCTCGCCGGGGCCGCCGGGGCGGGTTGCGCCGTATAGCCCCTTGCCGGCCGCCGGGGCGGGCGCCGCACAGCTTGCCGATCGCCGGCGGGCGCCTGGCCGGCAGGGTCCGCCCGGGCTGCGGCCGTCCCGCCAGCCCCGGGGCGGGGCGTTGCCCTAGCGCGCCGGGAGGGCGTCGCCGCAGAACGCGGGCAGGCTCAGAGGGTCGTTGTTGGCGAGCGCCGCGCAACCCTGGCGGATGCCGAGCACCAGCTCGTCGCAGGGCTGCTCCAGGCGGCAGATGGTGCCGGAGTGGATCACCGCGGCGCACTGCACCGCGAGCGTCGAGGACCGCTCGAAGCCCGCCGAGTGCAGGCAGCTCCTCAGCTCCGCCGCTCCCGACGGCGCGGCCGACATCCCCAGGATCACCATTGCCGCCGTGCACAGCCTCATCGGTCCAGCCCCCGCCTGCGGGGTGGAAGAGAACCGAACCGGGGGCGGGGAGCAAGGCTGAAAGCGGGACGGGGCCCGCTTGCCTGACGTGCGCCTTGCCTGACGTGCGCCGGGGCCGGGGGCGAGGCTGGCAACGAGGGCGAGGCTGGCGACGGGGTTGCGCCGGCCCGCCCGGGCCGGTGGAACGGGCGGCGGAGGGG
>CAXSES010000194.1:0-2659 GCA_964236225.1 uncultured Acetobacteraceae bacterium | reverse complement strand
GTCCTGCCGCGCGGGACGCCGGGCGTCCTGCCGCGCGGGACGGATCGGGGGTTCGCGAGGGCCGGTGTCCTGCGCGGCGGGACGCCGTGGGGCGTCCGGGGCGGGACCGGAGCCCGCGGCGGCGGCGTTCGCGGCTGGACCTCGCGCGCCCGGCACGCCAGGCTGCCAGCATGCGCCAGGTCGTCGTCATGGGTCCACCGGGCAGCGGCAAGTCCACCCTCGCCCGGCGTCTCGGCATCGGGTGCGGGCTGCCCGTGTTCCCTCTCGACCACGCCTGCTGGGGGCCGGGGTGGGTGCCTGCGGCGCCGGAAGCGTTCCGCGCCGAGGTGGAGCGGATCGCGGCGCTGCCCGCCTGGGTGATGGACGGCAATTACGGGGCCACTCTGGCGCCTCGCCTGGCGAGGGCGGATGCGGTCGTGTTCCTCGACCTGCCGCCTCGGGTCTACCTGCCGCGCGTGCTGCGGCGGGCGCTGGTGGGCGCCGTCGTGGGGCGGACGCAGGCGCCGGGGTGCCGGGAGCGGCTCGATCCGGCGTTCCTCCGCTATGCGCTCGCGTGGCGGCGGGAGCGGCGGGGCAAGGATCTCGCGCTGCTGGAGGGGTTCAGGGGGACGGTGCTGGTGCCGGGGAGCGACGGGGAGGTGAGGCGTGTGGTGGAGCGGCTGCTGCGAGCGGCGGGGGCCTGTCGGGAAGCAAGGCCGGGCTCTGCCCGGACCCGCCCCATGCTTGAAGGCGGGAGCGAGCCGCCCTGGACCGGCCTCCGTTAGAGGCGGTCTGCGGTCGATATCGGAATGGGTGCTTTCAATCCAAAGCCGACGTTTCATCTGCTCGAACGGACAACCGGGTCTGGCCGGGAGCGGACCGTCCGCTGTCGAAAGAAGTCGATCGGATGGTGGACGTTCGGGATTGCGAACCGGTCTACCGCCCTGGCAAATGGGCGTTTGACAGAGTGATACCGCTGCCTGTGTGACCTTCTGGACCCAGACTGACGGGACAAACCCGGCTCATCCTGGTGAGCCTGGACAGGTTGCTGTCGAGCCTTCTGGCCTGATGGCCATATGGCCAAACGGAGTGATCCCATGCTGGTCTCGACAGCGGATGCCAAGAACAAGCTGAGCGCCCTGCTGAGCGAAGTCGCGCGAGGGGGCGAGGTGACCATCACGAAACGGGGCGTTCCCGTCGCCAAGCTCGTTCCGGCCGTTCCAAGCCTCGACCGCGAGAAGGCGCGTCGCGCTGCCGCAGGGCTGCGCGAAGCCAGCCGGGGCACGACGCTGGGCGGCGTCGACATCAAGGACCTCGTGGATGAAGGTCGGCCTTGAGCTTCGTGCTCGACGCCTCCGTTGCCCTGGCGTGGTGTTTCGAGGACGAGCAGACACCGGCGGTTCTGGAGCTGCTGGATCGGGTCTCGGACGCCGGAGCCAGTGCGCCGATGCTCTGGCCGCTTGAGGCACTCAACGGCCTGTTCGCCGCAGGGCGCCGTCGGCGGCTGGATGCCGCCAAGAGAGCCACGCTCGCAGCCTTCCTCAGGGAGTTGCCTGTTCGACTGGACACGGACACAGCCGAACAGGCCTGGGAGGACACCGCGGGATTGGCTGAGAGGTTCGGGCTGACGGTCTACGATGCGTCCTACCTGGAACTTGCACAACGCCGCAGGCTGCCGCTTGCCTCGCTCGACAAAGGACCTGCGGAAGGCTGCCATCTCCGCCGGCGTCGAAGTCCCGGGCCACCCCTGATGAACATCCAGTCCAAGCTCAACGCCGGCGGGTTGCCGTTGGCGGTCATTGAGGATTCGAGCCAGGTATGGGCCGAAGGCTCTGCCCTGGACCGGCCTCCGTCAGAGGCGGTCTCCGGTCGATGTCGGAACGATCGGGTTTGGTGGATCGCAGGCATGGATCAGCGATCGAGCGCCGCGGGCCGGGCCTCGTGAGCGAGCTTGCGGCTCGGCCCGGCCGCCCATAGATTTTGACCACAGTGGTCATGGGGTATCAGGTGCAGGAGATACAGTTGCGCGATGCCAAGGCCACGCTGTCGGCGGTGGTCGAGCAGGCCAGGCAGGGCGAGCCCTGCATCATCACCCGACACGGCCGACCGGCAGCGGTGATCCTCGGCTTCGAGGAGTGGCAGCGCCTGTCGCAGGTTCCCTCGTTCGGACGGCTCCTCATGGAAGCCCGGCTGGAGCCGGACGACCTGGCGGAGCGTCACGGGAGCCTTCGCGAGGACGTCTGAGCCTTGTATCTGGTCGACACCGACGTTCTCTCGGCAGCCGCGCCAACCAGGGCCGTGCCGAGACAGGACCTCCGGGACTGGATGGAGCGGAACAGCGCCGGCCTCACCCTGTCGGTGATCACTGTCGCGGAGGTGGAGGGCGGCATCGCGCGGTGCCTTCGCACCGGCGCCCATGCCAAGGCAGGGCGACTGGCGAGCTGGCTGGAGACGGTGCTGCATTTGTATGCCGATCGCATCCTCCCCATCGATGTCATGACGGCCCGGCGGATCGGCGCCTTGGCGGATCACGCGCGCGGTCAGGGACGTGACCCGGGCCTGGCCGATCTCGCGATCGCCGCGGGGGCGCGCGTCGGGGGGCACGTGGTTCTGACGCGCAACCTGCGTCACTTCGTCCCGATGGGGGTGCGGGCGCACGATCCGTTCGAGACGCTGCCGG
>CAXSES010000193.1:0-6149 GCA_964236225.1 uncultured Acetobacteraceae bacterium | reverse complement strand
GCCGGTCCAGGGGGGCTCCCCCTGGCGGGGTCCAGGGGCAGAGCCCCTGGCCTTGCTTCCCGTTCACGCCGTCAGCACGTCGGCCGGCACCCGGTCGGCGCAGACCGCGCGGTCGCGGCCGCTCTGCTTGGCCGTGTAGAGGGCCTTGTCGGCGGCCTCGATCAGCATCTGCGCGGTCGTGCCGTCGCGCGCCGGGTGGAGGGTGGCCACGCCGATGCTGACGCTGATCTTGATCCTGCCGCCCGTCCGGCCGGGAACGAGGGGCGCGAGGTCGAGCCCGCGCACGACCTCGCAGATCCTGTCGGCCACCATCATCGCGCCCACGCTCTCCGTCTGCGGCAGCAGCATCGCGAACTCCTCGCCGCCGTAGCGCACGGGATGGTCGGCCGAGCGCTTCGTCTGCTCGTGCAGGGTGGCGGCGATCACGCGCAGGCATTCGTCGCCGACCAGATGGCCATAGCTGTCGTTGAACCGCTTGAAGTGGTCGATGTCGATCATCAGCAGGGACAGCGGCAGGCCGGCGCGCATCGCGCCGCGGAACTCGCGCTCCAGAGTGGCGTCGAAGGAGCGCCGGTTGCCGATGCTGGTCAGGCCGTCGAGCATCGCCAGCCGCTGCAGCCTGACGTTGGCCTCGTGCAGGTCCTGCTCGACCGCCTTGCGCTGGGTGATGTCGCGCACGGCGATGAGGAACCCCTCGCTGCGCTCCATCCTGCGGGCGATCGTCTCGACCCAGACCAGCGTGCCGTCCTTCCTGCGCATGCGGTAGCTGATCGGCTGCGACGTGCCGCCGATGGTCGCGGCGGCGAGTCCCGCCTCGCAGGCCGGCCAGTCCTCGGCGTGGATCGTCTGGCGCGGATGCAGGCCCATCAGCTCGTGCGGCTCGTAGCCGAGCAGCGGCAGGCTCGCCGGCGAGACGTAGATGCGGCGCAGGTCCGGGCCGAGATGGGTGACGAGATCGCTGCCGTTCTCGGCCAGCATCCGGTAGCGGCGCTCCTGCTCCGCGAGCCTCGCCTCCATCGTGAGCCGCCGCCTGGCCTGCACGACGAGGTGGCTTCCGAGCAGGCCCAGCATCGCCGCGACCGCGGAGGTGATGGCCAAGTGGTAGCGGGCGTTCGAGCGCCAGGCGGCGAGAACCTCGCCCCGGTCGTGCGACACCAGGACGACCAGGGGAAAGCCCTCCACCCGCTGGTGGCTGCCGAGGCGGGGCATGCCGTCGAGCACGGAGGCGAACTCCGAGGAGCCGGCCGGCGTGAGGGGCAGCACCCGGGTGAAGAAGTCGCCCTCGGCGACGCTCGACCCGACCTTGCGCGGGTCGCCAGGCACGTTGGCCACCACGGTGCCGTTCGCGGCCATCAGGGTGATCGTGCCGTGCTTGTCCAGGTCGAAGCCGGCATAGAACCGGCGCAGCGTGTCGACCGCGATGGTGCCCATGACCACGCCCGCGAAGCTGCCGTCCGCGGCGTCCAGGCGGCGCGACACGGTGACGACCCAGGCGTCGTCGATCCTGCTGCGCATCGGGCCGCTGACGAAGACGCCGCGATCGAGGTGGTCGCGATGGTACTGGAAGTACGGCCTGTCGCTGGCGTTGAACGCGGCGTGCGGCGTCGGCACCGAGTCGGCGACGTTGACGCCGCCGGCGTCGAAGACGAACACCCCGTACAGGGCCGGCAGGCTGGCGGCCTGGGTCCGCAGGAGCTGGCGCAGGCGCTGCATGGTGCGCGCCGGCAGTCCCTCAAGCTCTGCGGCCTCGCGCACGTCGATGACCGCGGTGTCGACGGACTGCACGGTGTCATGGGCGTGCTGCGCCATGGAGCGCGCCAGGTTGGCGGTCTCCGCAGTGTCGCGCGCGATCACGGCGACCTCCTCGTCCCAGGTCCGCCAGGTATCGAGGCCGACGAGGGCGCCGCAGGCGAGGACGACCGAGAGCAGCAGGACGAGCGGGAAGAATCGCGCGCGCGGATCGTGCCAGGCAGCCTTCGGCATCGTCGCGTGCTCCCGGGCAACCATCCTGGCCCACGCTAACTTTATCGACATTATCCTTTATGGAGTCCTTACCGCGGACGCGGCTTCCTGGCCCGCCGCGCGAGCCGTCCTGGCCAGGCCGCCGGTTGCGCCGCCCATCGCGCACGGCACGTGGGAGAGGCGATGCGGTCGACAAGGCGAACCATGCCCCCGTGGGGGGTGGGCGCCCGCACCGCTCGGCGCCTTCCATGCGGCCCATGCGGCGTGCGCCGGAGAAGCCGACGCCCCGACGCCTGCCCTGCGTCCCGCGCGCCGGGGAACGCAGCCCCCCGCCCCCGGGTTGCGCAAAGGAGCCCGCATCGTGAGCCGCTTCCTGCTGGCCGACCGCCGTTTCCGGCCGCTGTTCCTCTGCCAGCTCCTGTCCGCCTTCGCCGACAACCTGCTGCGCAACGCCCTGGGGGTGCTGGCGCTGTGGTCCGCCGCAGGCCGTGGCGACGGCGCGGGCTGGATGGTGGCCGCGGCCGCCTGCGCCTTCGTCGCGCCCGCGGCGCTGCTGTCCGGCCTGGGCGGCGAGCTGGCCGACCGAATGGACAAGGCCCGGCTGATTCGCCGCCTCAAGCTCGCCGACGCCGCGATCGCCGCCGCCGCCGCCGTCGCCCTGGCCACAGGCGAGGCCGGCGCGGTGTTCGCGGCCCTGGTCGCCGCCGGGATCGTCTCCGCCCTGTTCGGGCCGGTGAAGTACGGCATCCTGCCCGACCAGTTGGCACCCGGACGCCTCGCCGCCGCCAACGCCCTGGTGGAGGCCGCGACCTTCGCCGCCATCCTGGCCGCCACCTTGGGCGCCAGCCTGCTGGCCGGCCACCGCCACGGCGCCGCCCTGATCGCGGCGCTGGTGGCCGCCGCCGCGGCGCTGTCCTGGGTCGCCGCGCTGGCCATCCCCGCCACCGTGCCGGCGGCGCCTGCGCTGCGGGTGCGCGCCGACCTCGTGGCCTCCACGCTCGATCTGGTGCGCGGCCTGCGCGCCGATCCCCGCTCCTGGCGCGCGGCGCTGGCGGCGGCGTGGTTCTGGATGGTGGGCGTGGCCGTGCTGTCGCTGCTGCCCGCCCTGGTGCACGACACGCTGGGCGGCGGCGCCGCGCTGGGCGGCCTGGTCCTCGCGCTGTTCGCGGCGGGCATCGCCTGCGGCTCGGGCGTCGCCTCGCTCCTGGCCGGCGGGCGCGTGGTCCTGCTCACCGCGACGCCCGGCTGCGCGCTCTGCGGGCTGTCGCTGATCGCGGCCTGGCTGCTGACCCGCGCGGCCCGCCCCGGCGGCGTCGCCGCGTCCTGGCCGCTGTGCCTCGCCCTGTTCGCCGCCGCGATCGGCGCGGGGATGCTGGCCGTGCCGACCCAGGCGGCGGTGCAGGCCTGGGCCGCGCCGGAGCGCCGCGCCCGCGCGGTGGCCGGCACCAACGTCCTGTCCGCCCTGGGCATGGCCTTCGCCAGCGCGCTCCTGGTGCTGGCGCAGACTCGGGGCGCGGGCGCGCCGGCGCTGCTCGGTGCGGTCGGCGCGCTGTGCCTGCTGCTGGCGCCGGCGCTGCTCGCCCTGCCCGTTGACCTGCGCGGCGAGCTGGCGTGGCTGCTGCGCCGGACCTCGGACTCGCCAGGCAGGCAAGGCCAGGGCTCTGCCCCACGTCCTGGAAGCGGGGACCCGCCAGGGGGAGCCTCCCTGGACCGGCTTGACTTGGAGTAGTGGTTTTCGAAGACCCGCCGCCGGGGCTGGTCAGCCAGGCTCCGTTGCTATTGTAGTGCCCGCCCAGCCGTTGGAGCCGTGCCGTGATGCAGCGTCGTGACCTGGTCGCCGTCCTGTCCGTGCTCTCCGTGCTGCCCGGCCTCGCGGGCTGCGCCACGGTCCCGCCTCCTGGGACTCTGGACGACGCCGACCGCCAGGTCCTGTCGCGCATCGAGGCCTACCTGAACACCATCCACACGCTCCAGGCGCGCTTCGCGCAGGTCTCGACTCAGGGCGACGGCCGCGGCACCGCCTGGATCGAGCGCCCTGGCCGGATGCGGCTCCAGTACGACCCGCCGAGCCGCGTCCTGCTGGTCGCGGCCCGCGGCAGGGTCGTCTATGCCGACGCGGCGACCGGGGCGAGCAGCAGCCTGCCGCTGTCGCGCACCCCGCTGTCCATGCTGCTCGCTGAGCGGATCGTGCTGTCGGGTCCCGTGACCGTGGTGTCGGTCCTGCGCACGCGCGGCCTCGGCGCCGCGCTGGCCCCCGAGGGCGCGGCCGGGGCCGGCCTTCAGACCGGGTCCGCCGTCCCCGGCGGGTCGGGGGGCGACGCGCTGCGCAGCGTGGAGGTGACGCTGCGCAGCACCGAGCACCCCGGCCAGGGCCAGCTTTCCCTCAGCTTCTCCGACGACCCGCTGCGCCTGCGCGGGCTGGTGCTGGTGGACGGGCGGGGCGAGACGACGCGGCTGAGCCTGAGCGGCATGCGGATCGGCGTTCCCACCGAGGACACGCTGTTCCGGTTCGGGGCGTAGCCGGCGCCGCGGGCACAGCCCGGCCTTGCTGTCCGCCTCACGCCACCTGCGGTTCCATCTCGCCCACGACCTCGCGGGTCTCCGGCGTGGCGACGAGCTGGCCTTCCCACTTGGCCACGACGGCGGCGGCGAGCGAGTTGCCGATCACGTTGGTGGCCGAGCGGCCCATGTCGAGGAAGGTGTCGATGCCCAGGATCAGCAGCAGGCCCTCCTCTGGCAGGGAGAACTGGCTGAGCGTGGCCGCGATCACCACGAGCGAGGCGCGCGGCACGCCGGCGACGCCCTTCGAGGTGAGCATCAGGGTGAGCAGCATGGCGACCTGGGTGCCCAGGCCCAGCGGGATGTCGTAGGCCTGCGCGATGAACACGCTGGCGAAGGTGCAGTACATCATCGTGCCGTCGAGGTTGAACGAGTAGCCGAGCGGCAGCACGAAGCTGGTGATCCTGGGCGCGACCGGGAATTTCGCCAGTTGCTCCAGCATCTTGGGGTAGGCGGCCTCCGACGAGGCGGTGGAGAAGGCGAGCAGGAACGGCTCCTGCACCAGGCGCACGAGGCGGGTGACGCGCGGGCCGAGGATCGCGAAGCCGGCGAGCACCAGCAGGCCCCACAGGCAGACCAGGCCGAAGTAGAACTCGCCCATGAACCTGGCGTAGTTCACCAGGATGCCCGGCCCGTTGGTGGCGATGGTCGCGGCCATGGCGCAGAACACGGCGAGCGGCGCCAGCTTCATCACGTAGCCGGTGACGCGCAGGATGATGTGCGACAGGCCCTCGATGCCATCGAGCACGACGCGCGCCTTCTCGCCCATCGCGGCGCAGGCGACGCCGAAGAACAGCGAGAACACCACGATCTGCAGGATCTCGTTGTCCACCATCGGGCGGATCGCGGAGTCGGGGAAGACGTGCCTGACGAAGCCGTCGAGCGTCATGGCGTGGGCGTCGATGCCGGTGGCGGCACCGCTCGCGACCTTGTGGATGCCGATGCCCGGTCCGAACAGGTTGACCAGGACCAGGCCCAGGGTGAGCGAGACCAGAGAGGCGCAGACGAACCACAGCATGGCCTTGGCGCCCACGCGCCCGACCGCGCCGGTGTCGGACATGTGGCCGATCCCGGTGACGAGGGTGGAGAACACCAGGGGGGCGATGATCATCTTGATGAGGCGCAGGAAGATCATGCTGCCGAACGAGATGGTGCCGGCGAACAGCGTGTGGGTGGCGGGATCGACGGTCTCCACGTTGACCAGCGCGCCGGCGGCGATGCCGAGGACCATGGCGACGACGATGTACGTCGTCATGCGGCTCGATTTCATGGCGGGCCTTTCCGGACGGGTGGACGCGGGATCGCAGATCATGGTGCAAGATTTCTGCCAGCGTCAGGCGAGCCAGGTGGTAGCGACGGGCCTGGGTTCTGACCTGCCGAGGCAGGCAAGGCCAGGGGCTCTGCCCCTGGACCCCGCCAGGGGGAGCCCCCCTGGACCGGCATTACTTAGAGCAGGATTGTTTCAGGTTGACCTAGTATCGTATTAGTCAACATGTTGACTAGGCTGCATATTCATGCAGGCATAATGCATATAAATAGGTCAACTTGAAGAAATCCTGCTCTAAGTATTGGTTTCCAAAGGCGAGCCTTTGGCGGGGTCCAGGGGCAGAGCCCCTGGCCTTGCCTTC
>CAXSES010000192.1:0-6150 GCA_964236225.1 uncultured Acetobacteraceae bacterium | reverse complement strand
GCCGGTCCAGGGGCGGCTCGCCCCTGGCGGGTCTGGGCAGAGCCCAGCCTTGCTTTCTGCCTGACAGCCGTGGGCCAGTCTGGAACCGCCCTGCGACCCACGGCTTGTGACCGCGCGGAATTGACCGATCGGTCAGCCGCCCGTAGCTTCCACTCCCGCCCGCAAACCGGCCCTCCCAGACCCTGCCGCCGGTTCCAGCCGCCAACCGAGGTTCCATGTCCCGCTTTTCCCGCATCCTGATGCTGACCGCAGCACTTGCGCCCGCGACGGTCGCCCACCAGGCTCGCGCGCAGGCTCCTTCGGGCAAGCCGCCGGCCGTCGGCGTCGCGCAGGCGAAGAAGGTGGGGATCACCCAGACCAGCGAGTTCGTCGGCCGCATCCAGGCGGTCGACCGCGTGGCCCTGGTGTCGCGCGTGACCGCGTTCCTGGAGCAGCGCCTGTTCACCGAGGGCAGCGAGGTCCACAAGGGCGACCTGCTCTACAGGCTGGAGCAGCCCCCGTTCCAGGCCGCCGTGGAGGCCGCCCAGGGCACTGTCGGCCAGCAGCAGGCGCAGCTCCAGAACGCCACCATCACCCTCGGTCGCGCGCAGTCGCTGCTCAACACCCCGGCCGGGCAGCGCTCCACCGTGGACGACGCCACCGCCTCGCAGCGCTCCTACGCCGCGCAGGTGCTCTCCGCCCAGGCGCAGCTGCAGCAGGCGCAGATCAACCTTGACTACACCGAGATCAGGGCGCCGATCGACGGCCGCATCAGCGTCACCGCCGTCACCGAGGGCAACGTCGTCAGCCCGAGCAGCGGCACCCTGGCCACGCTGGTCAGCCAGGACCCGGAATACGTCATCTTCCCGGTCGCGCTGCGCGACCTGCTCAACCTGCGCGAGAAATACGCCAGCAGGGGCGGCTACGACGCCGTGGTCATCAGGCTCCGGCTGCCCAACGGCGAGATCTACGGCCAGACCGGCAAGCTCGACTACTCCTCGCCCACGGTGTCCACCAACACCGACACCGTGACGCTGCGCGCCAGCATCGCCAACCCCGTCCTGCCCAACGCCGCGATCGGCAAGCTGAAGCTGCACGAGCTGGTGGACGGCGAGTTCGTCACCGTGCTCGTCGAGGGCGCGCAGCCCGTCGAGGTGCTGCAGATCCCCCGCGCCGCCGTGCTCTCCGATCAGCAGGGCGACTACGTCTACACAGTGGGCGCGGACAACAAGGCGCAGCAGACCCGCATCCAGCTCGGCCAGTCCGACGGCACGAACGCCTCGGTGATGTCCGGCCTCGCCGACGGCCAGAGCGTGGTGGTGGACGGCGTGCAGCGCGTCCACGCCGGCCAGCCGGTCTCGCCCGGCCCGGCCAGCCCGCCCCCGCCTGCCGGCGGCAGTGCCCTCAACGACGCCTCCGGTGGCGCGGCGCCCGGCGGCGCAACCGTAAGCGGCCCGGCCCCCGGGTCCTCCGGCCCCATCCCCGCCGGCCAGGCGTCCGGCGGCACGCCCAGCACCAGCAATCCCGCCACCGGCGCCAGCGCGGGCGGCGGGCACTGACATGATCTCCGCCGTCTTCGTCGACCGGCCGCGGCTGGCCGTCGTCATCGCGATCATCATCACCATCGCCGGCGCGCTCGGCCTGACCCGCATCCCGGTGGCGCAGTTCCCCGACATCGTGCCACCGCAGGTCCAGGTCACCGCGAGCTATCCCGGCGCCTCGGCAGCGGTGGTCGAGTCCTCGGTCGCCCAGCCGATCGAGGCGCAGGTCGTGGGCGTGGACAAGATGCTCTACATGAAGAGCACCAACGGCAACGACGGCTCCTACAACCTCACCGTCTCGTTCAGCCTCGGCACCAACCCCGACATCAACACCGTCAACGTCAACAACCGGGTGCAGACCGCGCTGCCGCAGCTCCCCGCCCAGGTGCAGACCCAGGGCCTGACGGTGCAGAAGCGCTCCTCGGCGATCCTGGAGTTCGTCAACTTCTACAGCGCGAACGGCAAGCAGGACCCGCTGTTCATCACCTCGTACCTGACCATCAACGTCACCGACGCGATCAGCCGCATCGCCGGCGTGGGCCAGGCCCGCCTGCTCAGCCAGCAGCAGTACTCGATGCGCATCTGGTTCGACACCAACCGCCTGACGCAGCTCAACCTCGCGCCCACCGACCTCATCGCCGCGATCTCGTCGCAGAACACCGTGGCCGCCGTGGGCCGCATCGGCGCCCGGCCCGCGTCGAACGACCAGCAGTTCCAGTTCAACGTGCAGACCCAGGGCCGCCTGGTCACGCCGGACCAGTTCGGCGACATCGTGCTGCGCGCCAATCCCGACGGCTCCACTCTGCGCATCAAGGACGTGGCGCGCGTCGAGCTCGGCTCGCAGAACCAGGACAGCGAGAGCCGCCTGTCCGGCCAGCCCTCTGTCGCCATGGCGCTCTATCTCTCGCCCGGCGCCAACGCCGTCAGCACCGCGGCTGCCGTGAACGGCCGCATCGCGGCCCTGGCGAAACGCTTCCCCGAAGGGATGACCTACCAGGTCACCTACGACTCCACGACCTTCGTGCACGACACCATCACCGAGGTGCTCAAGACGCTGGCCGAGGCGTTCGTGCTCGTGGTCGTGGTCGTGTTCCTGTTCCTCGGCAACCTGCGCGCGACCCTGATCCCGACCATCGCGGTGCCGGTCAGCCTGATCGGCGCCTTCGCGGGCCTGCTGTCGCTCGGCTACACCGCCAACACCGTCTCCCTGCTCGCCCTCGTGCTCGCCATCGGCATCGTCGTTGATGACGCGATCGTGGTGGTCGAGAACGTCGAGCGCGTGATGGGGGAGCGCCCGGAGCTGACTCCCGCCGACGCCACCAAGCGCGCCATGGAGGAGATCACCGCGCCGATCATCGCCATCACCCTGGTGCTGCTCTCGGTGTTCGTCCCGCTCGCCTTCATCCCCGGCATCTCCGGCGAGCTGTTCCGCCAGTTCGCCGTCACCATCAGCGTGGCGATGCTGATCTCCGCGCTGAACGCGCTCACCCTGTCGCCCGCTTTGTGCGCCGTGTTCCTGCGCCACACCGGGCCCAAGCGCGGCATCATGGCGCGGGTGATGCGCGGCATCGACCGGGTGCGCGACGGCTATGCCTCGGTCGTGGCCCGCCTGGTGCGGGTGAGCGTGCTCGGGCTCGCCGTGGTCGTGCTCTGCGCCGTGGCCGTCTACGGGTTCACCCTGATCACGCCGACCGGATTCCTGCCCGAGGAGGACCAGGGCGGCTTCTTCATCGCGGTCCAGCTTCCCGACGGCGCGTCCGTCGCGCGCACCAAGACCGCCGTCGAGCAGCTCGAATCGCTGGTCCGCCCGATGCCTGGCGTGCGCGACACCTTCGCCCTCGTGGGTTTCTCCCTGCTCGACAGCGCCGCCGAGCCCAACGCCGCCTTCATGTTCGTCAAGCTCAGGAACTTCGCCGACCGCACGGCCGCCTCGGAATCCGCGCAGGCGCTGATCGGCCGCGTGTTCGGCGCCTCGCAGCAGATACGCACCGCCACCGTGCTGCCGTTCAACCTGCCGCCGATCATCGGCCTGTCCACCACGGGCGGCTTCGAGTACGAGCTGGAGGCGCTGGAGGGCCAGGACCCGGCCTCGCTGGGCAGCGTCATGGGCGGCCTGATCGGGGCAGCGAACCAGAGCCCCGACCTGACCCGGGTGTTCTCCACCTTCACCGCGACCAACCCGTCGCTCTACCTCGACATCGACCGGCAGAAGGCGCAGGCGCTCGGCCTGTCGGTCAGCGACATCTTCACCACGCTGGGCGCCACGCTGGGCGGCATCTACGTCAACCAGTTCAACCTGTTCGGCCGCGTCTGGCAGGTCAACGTCGAGGGCGAGCAGGCCGACCGCTCGAAGATCGACGACCTGTGGAACATCTACATCCGCAACAACACCGGCGGCGTGGTGCCGCTGCGCTCCATCGCCACCCTGCACTACCAGCTCGGCCCGCAGGTCATCACGCGCTACAACAACTACCGCGCCGTCACCATCAACGGCAGCCCCAAGCCCGGCATCTCCTCGGGCACCGCGCTCGCCGCCATGGGCGCGCTATCCGCCAAGACCCTGCCGCGCGGCTACGACTACGAGTGGACCGGCACCGCCTTCCAGGAGGTCGCCGCCTCCGGCCAGACCGGCGCCATCCTGGCCATGGCGATCCTGTTCGCCTTCCTGTTCCTCGTCGGCCTCTACGAGAGCTGGGTGATCCCGATCCCGGTGCTGCTGTCCGTCACCGTGGGCATCCTCGGCTCCTTCGTCGGCATCTGGATCGCCGGGCTGTCGCTCGACCTCTACGCCCAGATCGGCCTGGTCGTGCTGATCGCGCTCGCCGCGAAGAACGGCATCCTGATCGTCGAGTTCGCCAAGGACCGGCGCGAGGCCGGCGAGACCATCCAGCAGGCCGCGATCGACGGCGCCCGCGCCCGGTTCCGCGCGGTGATGATGACCTCTGTGGCGTTCATCCTCGGCCTCGTGCCGCTGGTGATCGCCCACGGCGCCGCGCAGATCAGCCGCCGCGACGTGGGCACGCCCGTCTTCGCCGGCATGATCGCAGCGTCGGGCATCGGCATCTTCGTCATCCCGATGCTCTACGTGTTCTTCCAGGGGCTGCGCGAGCGCACCGCGCGGATGTTCACCCGCACGTCGCCATAAATCGGACACTGACGCCGCGCCCTGATGCCGGCGTTGGACGGCACCCGAGCAAGCAAGGCCAGAGGCTCTGCCTCTGGACTCCGCCAGGGGCGAGCCGCCCCTGGACCCGGCACACCTTAAGTGTCGGGTTCCAAGGGCCCTGCCTTTGGCGGGGTCCAGGGGCAGAGCCCCTGGCCTTGCTTGCTTCCGCCTCCGTCCGACGCCGCCAACCCAGGAGCGGACAGGGGACGACATTGAGCGCCACGACGACGCAATCAGCGCACCCGGACACGGACGCCGCGCACTGGCGCCGCCGCCTGCGCGACGCCCCGGAGCAGTGGCGGCACGGGCTGGAGCTGCGGCGCGCCCTGCTCGCCGGCTACCACTACCCCGACTGCGACCCTGCGTTCCGCGCCAGCACGCGCCACATGCCCGACGACGTGTGGTTCGCGCACTACCGAGACCTCGCGCTGTTCCATCCCGCAGACCTCGCGGCGCTGCGCGCGCGCGCCGAACGCCTGCTGGCGGAGGGCGCCGACGTGGCCGCGCTGCACGGCCTGCTGAGCCACATCGCCACGCAGCAGAAGGACTACGCCGCGGCGATGGCGCACCTGGCGCTGAGCGATGCGCCGGACCGGGCAAGCCGAGGTGCGGCACTGGGGGTGTACTGGCACATGGCGGAGTGGATCGGTCGGGCGCCCAAGGATGGCCCCTCCTACGCGGTCGCGGTCATCAACCTCGACCGCAACCCAGGGCGCCTGGCCGAGATGCACCGCGGCTTCTCGCGCTCCGTGCCCCTCCTGCACCGCATCCCCGGCGTGCTCGGCAGCGCCCTGCCCGACAGCGAGGTTCAGCGTCTGGGCGGCAATCCGGAAATGCGGGGCACGCTGGGGTGTTTCCTGAGCCACGTCGCGGCCTGGACGTGGATGCTGGCGCAGGGATTGTCGCACTGCCTGGTGGTCGAGGACGACGTGACGGTCCTGCTGGACCTGCCCGCCGGACTGGGCGCGCTGAACCTGCCGGCGGAGTTCGACCTGTGCTTCGTCAACGACCGCCTGCAGCCGGCACTGGCGCGCACGACCGGCTTCGAGGCCGTTCCCCTGGCGCGGGCGCTCCAGGATTTCGCCCCGGACGCCAACGCGCCGGGCGCGGACGGATACCTGATCACCGCCGCCGGAGCGCGCAGGCTGCTGGCCTGGGTCGGGGCGGATGGCTGCGCGGACGACGTGGACTGGCGGCTGCTGGCGTACGGACTGTCCGACCAGGCCTGCGCCGCGCTGCCGCGGCCGAGCTTGCTGTGGGACCGCCTGGATGCCCTGCGCCGCGAGGTGCCGCGCCCGGACCGGCTGGACGCCTGGGTGCTGTTCCCGGCGCTGGTCCGGACCGTGGGGCTGACCAGCGACCGGTGCGACGAGAACCGGCGGGGCGAGAGCGTCCCCGCCGGAGCCGGCAGGGACTGAAGCCGGGCGCATGACGGGCCCGTGCGTTGACCCGTCAGCAAGCAAG
>CAXSES010000191.1:0-6168 GCA_964236225.1 uncultured Acetobacteraceae bacterium | reverse complement strand
TGAGTCAGGGGAATGGTGTCGCGCAGGCAGCCGAGCGCGCCATCGGGCGGCGGCGGGTGTGGCGCCTGAACCCGATGCCCTGGCCTCCTCGGCACGATGCCGTGCGGCGCCATCGGACCCACGCGCAGGACCCGTCGGTCCCGATCCGTGTGAGCCATCTGGCGACCGTGGTGCGGCTCGGGCCTTAGCGCCGGGCCAGGGTGCCGGTCGTCCCTTTCGCCGCCCGCAGCCCGGCGCGAACTCGCGGCGTCGCTCGGGCGCTGCCGCAGAGGCCGCCTGCCGTGACGCTTCCTGCGCCTCTCGCGTCAGGAGAGCGCCACGACTTCCCCGGGACCGGACACCTAGCGGCCGGAGCGGCCCCCGTAGGTGGGAAGCTGGTTGGAGTATTGCGGTCCGGCTGCCGTGCCTCTGAATGTGGAGAAGCTGTCCATGCCACCGACGCCGGACGGAGTCTGCGTCTGGTACCCCCGCCCGCCGCCGAACGGCGCCACGGGCAAGCGCCGGTCCTCGTCATAGGTGCCGCTGTGGTCGCCACGCTGGTCCATGGTGCCGTAGCCACTCCCACCGCCGTAGCCGTTCGCGCCGTCGCCAGCATAGCCATCATGCGCCGGGGCAGCCCTGTAGCCACGTGGCTGCGGCAGGTCGGGCGAGGCTGCGCCCAGTTCCTGCTCCGTTGGGCGGGAGCCGCGCCGGCCCTGTCGCCAGGCCCGCGCCTGGTCGCGGCCAGGCTCGTCCCTGGTCGACGACTCGAACGCATCCTGCGATCCGGCCTCGATCGGCTGCGCCAGGGCCGGCGCGGCGGCAATCGTCAGCGCCGCGGCAAGCGTGATGCGACAGGAGCAGCGCCGCAGGCTCGTCGTCATGGATTGCACCGGCGACGTTCCTTCTGACACAGGGAGCCAGAATGCGCCGGGGACGCTAACGGAAAGTCAACGCGGGCGGGCCAGTGATGTCGGCAACCTGGTCGCAGGAGGTGCCGGTTCGCCATCCTGAAGGGAAACAAGGCTGGGCTTTGCCCAGACCCACCAAAGGCCAGGGGCCTTTGGAAACCCGTTCTTCAAGCAAGTGGACTCCAGGGGCGGGCCTTGGGCGGAGCTTGAGGCAGGGCCTCAACCCTGCTTGCCTAGCGCACCGGCCGCCGTCACGCGGCCCGTGCCGTGCGCACCATCAACCCGTATGCCGCCGCGAACCGCTCCGCCTCCGTGCCGTCCGCGTTCCACGGCACAGACACTCGGATCGCCTCGCCAGCCAGCGCGCCCAGGCCCATCGCCGCGAGCACGTGGCTGCGCGCCACCTTGCCGGACGAGCACGCCGCCCCTGCCGACACCTGCACGCCCGCAAGGTCGAGCGCGATCACCTGCGTCTCCGCGCGCAGCCCCGGCCAGCCCAGGCACGCTGTGTTGTCCATCCGCTCCGCCGCGACGCCGCACACCACGGCTCCGAGTCCCACGGCCGCAGCCTCGATCGCGTTCCGCGTCTGCCCGACCAGGTCGCGCCGCCGATCGCCAGGGGCGCCCGGCAGGCCAGAGGCGGCGCACGCGGCCGCGAAGCCGAGGATCGCCGGCAGGGCAGGGGTTCCGCCGCGACGTCCGCGCTCCTGTCCGCCGCCCACGATCAGCGGTCGGGGCGACACGCCCGGCGCCAGCAGCAGGGCGCCGGCGCCCTTCGGCCCGCCCAGCTTGTGCGACGACACTGCCACGCTGTTGGCGCCGAGTGCGGACAGCCTGACCGGCAGGCGGCCCGCCGCCTGCACCGCGTCGACATGCAGCAGCGCGCCATGGCTGCGGCAGATGGCGGCGATCGCCTCGATCGGGTGGATCACCCCGGTCTCGTTGTTGGCAAGCATTGCGCACACCAGGGCCGGGCTGCCGGCCGACAGCAGCGACCCCAGCGCCGCCAGGTCGAGCGTGCCATCGGCCATCAACGGCAGCCTTGGCGCGTCGCCAGCGGACTGCAGCACCGCGTCGTGCTCGCTGGCGCCCACCAGGACCCGGCGTGCCTCGCCCAGGCCCGTCACCGCGAGCGCGTTGGCCTCCGTCCCGCCGGACGTGAACACCACGCCAGCCGGCTGCGCGCCGAACGCTGCGGCGACGGTGGCGCGCGCGTCCTCCAGCACCCGCCGGGCCGCGCGGCCCGCGGCGTGGATCGAGGCCGGGTTGCCGCCCACGTCGAGCCCGCGCAGCGCCGCCTCGCGCGCCTCCGGCCGGAGGGGCTCGCTGGCATTCGCGTCGAGATAGATGGTGTCCGGACCGCTTCGCACGCTTCGCTCCAGCATCAGGGTTGCATCAGAGGATGGTCAACACGGGAAGATGCGCAAAAATGTAGGACATCGCGGGCGAATCCGGTAACACCTGAAGCCGTGTTGGCTATAATGCATCCATCGTGCACTGACGTGCCTCTGCGTGACGCGCTCCGCCATGATGCTCGACATCCGTCGCCGGCCTCTCCAGACCGCCGTCCAGAGCGTTCCGGTCCTTCGTGCCACAAGCCGACCCAAAGGTCGGCTTCGGACCACCGTCTTACCCACCCGCGCGACGCAGGCGCGGGCCAAAGGAAATCTCATCTATGCCCGAGGTGATGTTCGCCGGTCCTGATGGCCGTCTCGAAGGACGCTATCACCACTCCAAGGAGGCTGGCGCGCCGCTGGCCCTGGTGCTGCACCCGCATCCGATGCATGGCGGGACGATGAACAACCGCATCACCTACACGATGTACCAGTCGTTCCAGAAGCTCGGCTTCTCGGTGATGCGCTTCAACTTCCGCGGCGTGGGCCGCAGCCAGGGCCGCTACGACGGCGGCATTGGCGAGATCGGCGACGCGGCGGCGGCGCTGGACTGGATGCAGATGGTCAGTCCCAATTCGGGCGGGCTGTGGATCGCCGGCTACTCGTTCGGCGCCTTCGTGGGCATGCAGCTGCTGATGCGACGCCCGGAGATCTCCGGCTGGGTGAGCGTGGCGCCGCCGGCCAACCACTACGATTTCGGCTTCCTGGCGCCGTGTCCATGCGGCGGCCTGATGCTGCATGGCGACAGCGACGAGCTGGTGCCCGAGCCTGCGGTGCGCAAGCTGGTCGACAAGCTCAACACCCAGAAGGGCGTGCAGGTCGACTATCGCATCGCGGTTGGCGCCGACCATGTGTTCGCCGAGCACGCCGACCAGGTCGCGTCGGATCTCGAGGATCACGTGGGCAAGGTCGTCGCGCGCCGCACCATGGCGTTTGCGGCGGACTGAACGAGGGCGGCAGGCGAGGTCCTGCCTCATCCGAAGAAAACCTGCCCATGGAGTCCACTTACTAAGTAGTTAGTTTCCAAAGGCGAGCCTTTGGCGGGGTCCAGGGGCAGGGCTCCTGGCCTTGCTTGCTAGGGTTGCCTGATCTGCCCTCCCGGCCACGGTTCAGACACTCCTGTCGTACCAGGCAGGCTGAGCGGCAGTTGCTGCTGCACACGCGCCGCCAGAAATCCGAAGCACTGTGCTTCCAGTGCATCGCCCTCCCAGCCCACTGCCTCCACCGGCTCAACCGGCACCCGGAGTGCCCGGCGCAGCGCGGCCATAAGCGCGGGATTGTGCCGGCCGCCGCCGCACACCAGCCACCGCAATGGCCGTCCTGGCAGCCATGCGGTCGCAACCGCTCGCGCCGTGAGCTCCGTCAGCGTGGCCGCACCGTCGGCGGCGGACAATGGAACATTGCCGAGCGGGTCGGCGAAATCCTGTCGATCCAGTGACTTGGGCGGCATTCTTTCAAAGAATGGATGCTTCAGCAGCCGTGCCACCAGCGCCTCGTCCGCCGTGCCGGCGCGGGCCAGGGCACCGTCCTGATCCACAGGATGGCCGGTGTGGCGCATCGCCCAGTCGTCCAGCGCCGCGTTGCCGGGCCCGGTGTCACAAGCCAGGATGGCACCCTCCGCCTCGCCAGGCTTCGGTTCCCCAAGCCAGGTGAGGTTGGCGACCCCGCCCAGGTTCAGCACCGCGAGTGGCTTGGGCAGGTCGCGCGCCAGTGCGGCGTGGAACAGCGGCGCCAGAGGGGCGCCCTGACCGCCCGCGGCGACGTCGGCGCTGCGGAAATCCCAGGCGACCGGAACACCCACGCGTCGCGCCAGCAGCCCGGCGTCGCCGATCTGCCAGGTCAGGCCGCTCTCCGGCCGGTGCAAGATCGTCTGGCCGTGGAAGCCCACCAGGTCGCAGGGCATGTCCAGCGCCGCCACCGCCTCGGCGTGATGCAGGGTCAACGCCGACTCCGCGGCCAGCAACGCCGGGTCGCCTCCTGGCAGCGCGCCCCCCGCCGCGCGGTCGATCAGCGTGCGCAGGGCGGCCCGCAGCGCCGGGTCGTAGCCGAGCGTGACGCTGCGGCCGAAGCCGGCGATCCGCACCCCGTCGGTGTCGATCACCGCCGCGTCCACCCCATCCAGCGAGGTGCCGCTCATCAGGCCGATCGTGCGCAGCACACCCTTCTCCCACGCCTGACGTCAACGAGCCAACGCGTGACCTGCAAGACAAGCAAGGCTGGGCTCTGCCCAGACCCGCCAGGGGCGAGCCGCCCCTAGACCTGCTTGACTTAGGAAAAGCCGGTCCAGGGCGGCTCGCCCTGGCGGAGTTTGAGGCAGAGCCTCAACCTTGCCTGCCTGTCCAGTCACTTCATGAGGCCACTGGTATGACGCCGTGCGCCACGGCGGCGCTTGCCCGAAGCGGCACGCGACGTTGTGGCACCACGCGTTGTCGGGCACCCTGGATAATGCTCCCGGCCGCTGGCCGAGCAACGGCGTGCCTTGTCCGGAGCTGCGGCTCCGCGTTCCCGAGATCATCATGGCCCGAAGCGAATTCCTGCAGGAAGCCCGCAGCCGCGGCTTCATCTTCCAGTGCACCGACGAGGAGGCGCTCGACGCCGCCCTTCTCGCGGGGCGGGTCAGCGGCTATGCCGGCTTCGACTGCACCGCGGACAGCCTGCACGTCGGCAGCTTGGTGCAGATCATGCTGCTGCGTCTGATGCAGCGCACCGGGCACCGGCCGGTGGTCGTGCTCGGCGGTGGCACCACGCGCATCGGCGACCCGTCCTTCCGCGAGGAGGCGCGGCGCCTCCTCGACGACGCGCAGATTGCCGAGAACATGGCCGGCATCAAGCAATGTTTTGAGCCATTTGTGCGGTTTTCTTCGGCCGGAACAGACACTGTTGTTCCGCCGGATACAGGACTCGATGCCGCTGCCGGCCTAGGTGCTGACGGTCGCGGCCAGACCGGGACTGCGCATTGCCGCACCGACGCGCTTCTGGTGAACAATGCCGACTGGCTGGATCGCCTCGGCTACATCGAGCTGCTGCGCGAGGTGGGCACGCACGTCAGCGTCAATCGGATGCTCTCCTTCGACAGCGTCCGCACCCGGTTGGAGCGCGAGCAGGGGCTGACTTTCCTCGAGTTCAACTACTCCATACTGCAAAGCTATGATTTCAGGGAGTTGAGCAGGGTACATGATGTGACGTTGCAGCTTGGCGGTTCGGACCAGTGGGGCAATATCGTCTCCGGCGTCGAACTGGTACGGCGCACCGACTCGCGCCAGGTCTTCGGCCTGACCACGCCGCTGATCGCCACCGCGTCGGGCGCCAAGATGGGAAAGACCGCGAGCGGTGCGGTGTGGCTGCGGGCCGACCGGCGATCCGCCTACGATTACTGGCAGTTCTGGCGTAACACCGAGGATGGCGATGTCGGCCGGTTCCTGCGCCTGTTCACGGAGCTGGCGTTAGACGAGATCGCGCGACTGGAGTCGCTCGGAGGCGCCGAGCTGAACGAAGCGAAGAAGATCCTGGCCACGGCGGCGACAACGCTGCTGCACGGCACCGCCGCGGCCGGGAACGCCGCCGAGACTGCACGGCGGGCATTCGAGACAGGCGAGGCAGCCGACCTGCCGGTGCATCTGGTCGATCCGGCACAACTGGGCGAGGGCGTGCCACTGTTCCGCATCCTGGTGGAGTCCGGACTAGTCGCGAGCAACGGGGAGGCCAGGCGGCTCGTGCGCGGTGGCGGCGCGAGGCTGAACGACGCCGCAGTCGCTGACGAGCAGTACCTGGTGACGTTCGCCGACCTGCAGGACGGCGCGGCGAAACTGTCAGCAGGGCGCAAGCAGCACCGTATGCTGCGCCTGGTCTGACACCAGCGGCAGAATGCGATGGCCGGTCAGGCA
>CAXSES010000190.1:0-6190 GCA_964236225.1 uncultured Acetobacteraceae bacterium | reverse complement strand
GGCGGCTCGCCCCTGGCGGGTCTGGGCGTAGCCTGCCGAAGGTTCCGACGGCCCTTATGGGCCGTTGGAAGGGCAGGCGGAGGAAGAGCCCAGCCTTGCTGGCTGCCTTCGTCAAACCCGTTCAGGGCCCGCCCTCCGTCGCCAAGACCTCGCGCACGACGATGCCCAGGGTGCGGCGGTCGGGCGACCTGCCGACCTTGCGCGGCGAAAGGGCGCCAGGCACCTCCAGGGTCATCAGCAGGGTGGAGCGCCACAGCGCCCGGGGCACCCTCGCCTCGCGGCGGACGAAGCGGCCGGCGGGCACTGTCCAGTGCGCGACAGGCTGCCCGCCCACGGACACCGCAACCTCCTGGCCGGCGCGCGGCGGCGGCGCGAAGGCGCTGGCCTCCACCTCGACCACGGCGTCGCCCCGCCAGTCGGCGCCCAGGGGCAGCACGAGGAGCGAGCGCCGGCCCGTGGTCCAGCTCCCGAGATCGCCTGCGCTCGACCATCCAGGCCCGCGCAGGCCTGCCCCGCCCTCCGCCGCGAACCCGACCCTTTCCCCGGCAGCCAGCCGCTCCGGCGGGTCCGGCGTCGCAGGCGGCGCGGCGTCGCCGAGCGCCTGCGCCACGCCCGCGCCGCAGGCCAGCCCGAAGCCGAGGGGCACGCAGTCGCGGGCCTGGGACGCGATCGCCAGCGTCCGCGCCGGGAGGCTGGCGCGCAGCAGAACGTCGACACGTTCTTTCTTGTCCGGGGCAGCGGCGGCGGCGAACTCGTCGTCCGTGCAGGCACCGCCTCGCACCCGCGCGGAAGGGCCGCCCTCGACCGTGCCGCCCGCCCGCAATGCCGCCAGCGACAGCGCGCGCACCACCTCCATGTCGGCCGGCCGGGCGCAGAGGAAGCGCGGCAGCACGCGCACATCCCTGCCGGCCAGCGGCCCCGCCCGCCAGGGATCGAGCGCCGGGTCCCTCGCAGCCGGCGCCCTGGCATAGGCCGCGCGGGTCGCGGCGCGCAGCAGCGAGGTGTCGTGCACCTGCATCGCTGCCGCTGCCACCAGCACGAGCGCCATGGTGCGGCGTCCGCGCCAACGGTCCAGCGCCGCGAGCGCCCCGGCCAGCAGGGCATAGGCGACAGGCCAGAACAGCCGGCCGGAGCTGCGCAGCTCGTCGAGCAGCGGCCGGGCGACCAGCGGCAGAGACAGCACCTGCGTCGTGCCGAGGTAGACGTGGTTGCTCACCGCCAGCATCCCGAGGCCCGCGAGTCCCAGCAGCAGCGGCCGGGCGGCGCCGCGCGACACGGACGCGGCGGTGCGTGCCGACCCGGGGCTGGCACCAAGGGCCTTGGAGTCCGGGCTGCCAAGGCAGGCAAGGCCAGGGCTCTGCCCCACGTCCTGGAAGCGGGGGTCCGCCAGGGGGAGCCCCCCTGGACCGGCCTCTTTCAGGAGAGGGGTTCCAGGGATCGTGCCTCTGGCGGGGTCTCCGGCTTGAGGCATGGGGGGCAGGACTCCTGGCCTGCCTGACCGGTCAGGACCGGAAGCCGCTGGTGTGAGTCCCGCTGCCGCCAGCACGCTGAGCCCCGCCGCCAGCACCAGGAGCACGCCTGCGCCGAGATAGTTGTAGCCCTCGTACTGCCCGCCGGTGGCGTCGATGATCTGGCCAGGCCCGCCGGCGACGAGCGCGCGCAGCGCGGACACCTGCGGCATGACGGGCGAGAGCAGGTTCATGGAGTACATCCCGAATCCGCCTACCCCGCCGCCGCCCGCGCCATAGCCGAGCAGCCAGGCCGCCGCGGCCGAGACCGCAAGGAAGGCACCCGTTCCCGCCGAGGCGCGAGGCAGCGCCGCCAGGCCCCTTGGTGGCAGTTCCGTCTGCGGCAGCTCTGTTCGCGCGGCGCCGGGCACGCCGGATCGCGCGACGTCGGCCCACAGCCCGCCTGCCGCCACGACGGCGACGACGGCGAACAGGTAGGCATGCAGGCCGAGGGACAGGGCGCCTGTGGCGCACAGCCCGGCCACCACCGCGGCTGAGACCTCGGTGCGGATCGCCCGCACGGCCAGCGCCAGGGCCAGCAGGATGATCCAGTGCGACGACAAGGCGACGTGGCCCGTGGTGCGCATGTACCAGGCCGGCAGCAGCGACCCGAGCACTGCGCCGAACGCCACCACCTCGCCCCGGCGCACGCCGCCTGCGATCAGCAGCAGCGCGAACGCCGCCGGCTGCAGCACGAAGCCCAGGCACAGCGCCAGCCCGATCGGGTTGACGTCGGCAGCGTCGAGGCCTGCCGCCTTGGCCGCGATCGTGACCCAGGGCACGCTGTCGGTGTAGACAATGGACAGGGCGTGGCCATCCGCGAGCAGCCGGCCGGTCGCCGCGAGCGGCAGGCGCCACGCCGGGTCGCGCAGGAAAGCCTCCGCGCCCAGCAGGGACTGCGACAGATCGCCGCCGGGGTTGCGCCACACCGGGAGCGAGGCGGAAGCGACCCCGAATCCCGTGACAAGGAACAGGTGCGCCGTGCCGAGCAGCAGGGCGAGCGCCAGCAGCGCCGCCGCCATCTGACGCCCGAGCCCCGGCGGCGCGGTGATCGCCGCCGCCGCGACACTGGCCGCGCCGTGCGAGGGAAGAGCAGGGTGGACCTCATGGCGTCCGTCGCCGGCGCCGGCTGGCAGCACCGCGGCAGGAAGCATGCCGGCGGGCGGTGCGTGCGGGGGCGGCTCTCCCGGAGCGGCGTGCGGGGGCTTGATTGAACGCATGGATCCGTCCTGCCGTGTTGCCGTGGCGTCGACCGCCCGGGTGCCGACCGGGCCGCACCGCACGGCCGTTCTTGGAGCCCGGCGCGCGATCGGCGGCAAGCCATGGGGCGGCGCCCGTCCTAATCCCCCGTCCTGCCGCCCAGTCGAACCACCCCGTCGGGCCTCCGCCACCGGCCCACCCCTGCGCCGTGCAGTCCATGGCGGGGCGGCGATCTTGCCTCGAACCCCTGTGCAGCCACCGCACGCGCGCCCATCCTCCTTCCGAACATCCGACCGCCTAGACCGCGAGGAATCCCCGATCATGATGCCTCCCCCCAGCAAGCTCGCCATTTCCGATACCCCCGCCGCCCCGGCGCAGCCCGACGAGTTCTACATCCCCGCCACGGTGTCGCTGGGCGAGCGTCGCACCCGCACTCTGAAGAGCGGCGACATCTTCGCGGTGTTCGACGCCGCCGGCGACGTGCTCGGCGGCCCGGGCTCCTCGGACGGCGTGTACTACCGCGACACCCGCCACCTGTCGCAGCTCGGCATGCTGGTGGGCGGCCAGCGTCCGATGCTGCTGTCCTCTATCCTGCGCGACGACAACGCCGAGCTGACCTGCGACCTCGCCAATCCCGACTTGTACGAGGACGGCCGGCTGATCCTCGAGCACGACCTGCTGCACATCCGGCGCACGCGCTTCCTGTGGGACGCCACCTGCCACGACCGCCTGTCGGTGCGCTCCTACGCCGGGATCGCGACCACGGTGCGGATCGAGCTGCGCTTCGACGCGGATTTCTCCGACCTGTTCGAGGCGCGCGGCATGACCCGCGCGCGCCGTGGCGAGCGCCTGCGGACCAAGATCGGCGCCGACGCCGTGGTGCTCGCCTATCGCGGCCTTGACGACGCGCGGCGCAGCACCCGTGTGCGCTTCGATCCCGCGCCTGCGGTGCTGGAGGCCAACCGCGCCGTCTTCGACCTTGCGCTGCCGGCGGACGGGCGCTGCGTGGTGTTCATGGAGATCGGCTGCGAGGAGGTCGCGGACACGACGGCGCCGGGCACGCGGTTCCTGCGCGCGCTGCTCGACAGCCGCCGCCGCCTGAGGCGGGAGAGCAGCCGCGCCGCCGCGGTCGCCACCTCGAACGAGGTGTTCAACGAGGCGATGCGCCGCTCGATCTGCGACCTGTACATGCTCGTCACCGACAAGCGGGGCGGGCCCTACCCCTACGCCGGCGTGCCGTGGTTCAGCACAGCGTTCGGCCGCGACGCGCTGATCGCCGCGCTGCACACGCTCTGGCTTGACCCGGAGATCGCGCGCGGCGTGCTCGGCTACCTCGCCGCCCACCAGGCCACCGAGGTCGACCCGCTCGCCGACGCCGAGCCCGGCAAGATCCTGCACGAGGTGCGCCACGGCGAGATGGCGGTGCTGCGCGAGGTGCCGTTCCGCCACTACTACGGCAGCGTCGACAGCACGCCGCTGTTCGTCATGCTCGCCGGCGCCTACGTCGAGCGCACCGGCGACCTTGCCACCGCCGCCGCGCTGTGGCCGCACATCCAGGCGGCGCTGGCATGGCTCGACACCGACGGCGACCGCGACGGCGACGGCTTCGTCGAGTACTACCGCCAGACCAGGGAGGGCCTCGCCAACCAGGGCTGGAAGGACAGCTACGACTCTATCTTCCACGCCGACGGCACGCTCGCCGAGGGGCCGATCGCGCTGTGCGAGGTCCAGGGCTACGCCTACGCCGCCCGCCGCGCCGCTGCCCTGGTCGCACGCCGCCTGGGTCACGACGCAGAGGCCGACGCGCTGGACGACGCGGCCGCCGCGTTGCGCGAGAGCTTCGAGGCGGCGTTCTGGTGCGAGGAGATCGGCACCTACGCCATCGCGCTCGACGGCGCCAAGCGGCCGTGCCGGGTGCGTGCCTCGAACGCCGGGCACCTGCTGCTGACCGGCATCGCCTCGCCGGAGCACGGGCAGCGCGTGGCCGACGGCCTGATGGGCGCGTCGTTTTTCTCCGGCTGGGGCATCCGCACCGTGGCGCAGGGCGAGGCGCGCTACAACCCGATGAGCTACCACAACGGCTCCGTCTGGCCGCACGACAACGCCCTGATCGCCATGGGCTTCTCCCGTTACGGCTGCAAGGCGGAGGCCGCACGGCTGTTCGACGCGCTGTTCGACGCCTGCCAGACCCTGGAGCTGCGCCGCCTGCCGGAGCTGTTCTGCGGCCTGCCGCGCAGACGGGCCCAGGGACCCACCGCCTACCCTGTCGCCTGCTCGCCCCAGGCGTGGGCCGCCACCGCGTTGCCGGCCATGCTCGCCGCCTGCCTCGGCCTCGGATTCGACCCGGCGAAGCGGGAGGTGCGCTTCGACCGGCCGGTGCTGCCAGAGTGCCTGCCCGAGGTGACGCTGCACAATCTCTCGGCTGGCGACGCCCGGGTCAGTGTCAGGCTGCGCCGCACCGGGAGCGAGGTCGCGCTCAACGTCCTGTCGCGGACAGGCGACGCGCACGTCACCATGACCACCTGACGGGGCCGGCCAGGAAGCAAGGCTGGGCTCTCCCTCCGCTGGCCATTCCAAGGGCCCAAGAGGGCCATCGGAACCTTTGGCCAGCTACGCTCAGACTCGCGAGGGGGAAGGCCCTCCTGGACCGGCCTTACTTAAGTGTTGGTTTCCAAAGGCGAGCCTTTGGCGGAGTTTGAGGCCCATGCTCGAAGGCGGGGCCTCAACCTTGCTTCCTAGACCCGCCGCGCCAGCCACAGCTCCGCCAGCCGTTCGAACGTCGCCTCGCCGCCGCCGCGCGGCACCGCGAGCACCGGACATGGCGCCGCCTGGTCCGACAGCGCCGCCATCGTTTCGTCGAGCCCGACCGGGCTACCTGCCGTCTCGCTGACCACCAGCGCCAGCACCGGCACTCCGCGCGCGCCCAGCACCGCGAGCGCGGTCAGGCTGTGGCTGATCGTTCCGAGATAGCTCCCCGCCACCACCACCGCCGGGCAGCCGAGCGCGGCCATCCAGTCCAGCACGCCGAGCCGCCCGTCCAGCGGCACCATCACGCCGCCGACTCCCTCGATCAGCAGCGCCCCGCCCGGGGCCGTGGCCTCGCGGCACACCCTGAGCACGGCGTCGAGCGACAGCGTGCGCCCCTCGCGCCGCGCCGCCATGTCCGGCGACAAAGGAGCCGCGAAGCGGAACGGCGACACCGCCGCCACCGTCTCCACCGTCACCGCCTGGCCGAGGGCGCCCAGCAGCATCGCCGCGTCGGTCTCGCCGAGGCGCGCGGGGTCGTGGCCGCTGGCCACCGGCTTGAGTGCGGCGACGTGCGCGCCACGGGCCCGCGCCGCCCGGATCAGGCCCGCCGACACGTAGGTCTTGCCGATGTCGGTGCCGGTCGCGGTCACGAACAGGGTGGGCATCGCCGTATCTCCGGAAGGCAGGCAAGGCTGGGCTCTGCCCAGACCCGCCAGGGGCGAGCCGCCCCTGGA
>CAXSES010000189.1:3952-6191 GCA_964236225.1 uncultured Acetobacteraceae bacterium | reverse complement strand
TGGACCCGGCGCAACTTAAGTCGTGGTTTCCAAAGGCGAGCCTTTGGCGGAGTTTGAGGCCCATTCCCGAGGCGGGGCCTCAACCTTGCCTGCCTCATCGGTAAGGCCGTTGATGCGACGCTGCCTCTCGGGCCACGATGGCCCGCGCAGGCGGAACACGGGCGCGGCGGGGACGAGCTGGTCCAGCAGGCGCAGCCCAGCAGGGAGACTTCCACGATGGCGGACAAGCAGATCCTGCACATGCTCAGCCCGCTCAGGCAGGTCAGCCCGTTCGACGTGAACATGGCCGTCGATGCCGGCTACGACGCGGTGGTGCCTTACGCCAACATCACCGCCGACGACGTGGCCGGCCTGGTGCAGGACGCGATCTTCTCCCGCCCGCCCAGGCTCGCGGTGCGCACAGGCATCTTCATCGGCGGGCGCGACGCGATCGCCTCGCTCGACATGCTGGACGCGGCGAAGAAGGCGATGGTGCCGCCGTTCATCGTCTCCGTGTTCGCCGACCCCGCCGGCTCGTTCACCACCGCCGCCGCCCTGGTCGCCCACGTCGAGCGGCAGTTGGGGAAGAGGGGCAAGGGCCTCGACGGCCAGCGCGTCGTCGTCTACGGCGCGACCGGCGTGGTCGGCTTCGCGTCCGGCGTGATCGCGGCACTGGAGGGGGCGAGGGTGACGCTCGCGGGCCATGACGGCACGAAGCGCGTCGCCGTGGCGTGCGAGGAGATCGGCAAGCGGTTCGGCGTCCAGCTCCAGCCCGGCGACGGCAGCACCGAGGACGGCAAGGCGGCGCTGCTGCGCGAGGCCGACGCTGCGTTCTGCTGCGCGCGCGCGGGCGTGCAGGTGCTGTCGGGGCGGCAGATCGCGGACGCGCCCGACCTGCTGGTCGCGGCCGACGTGAACGCCGTGCCGCCGATGGGCGTCGAGGGGCTGGACGTGCAGGCGGACGGCGCGGCGATCGGCGGGCGGGCGGTGGGCATCGGGGCGCTGGCCATCGGGCACACCAAGTACCGCGCCGAGTTCGGCCTGTTCCGCCGCATGATCGAGACGGACCATCCTGTGGCGCTCGACTTCCGCGACGCGTTCAAGCTGGCCCGCGACCTCGTTGCCGCCTGAGGCCGCCGCGCGAGGATCTGGCGCCGGCCTGGCCGCGTGCGACGGCGGCGCGGCCGGGGAGGGCGGCCGCGCGCCCGTCCTGCTGATCGCCGCGCGGTCGGCCCGCGCCCTGGCCTGGGCGGCGTCGCGGGCGGGATTCGCGCCGCTGGCGGTCGACCTGTTCGGCGACGACGACACGGCGACGCTCTCCGCGGGCCATCGCCGCCTCGCCGCGCTGGGCGCGGCGGGGGTGGGCCGCGCGTTCGAGGACTTGCTGGCGCGGCACGGTCCCTGCGACGTCGCCGGCCTCGTGCTCGGCAGCGGGTTCGAGGGTTGGCCGGGGCGGGTCGCCGCCTTGTCGGCGCGCTTCGGCGTGCTCGGCAACCCGGCCGAGGTGGTGCGGCGCGCCAAGGACCCGTTCGCGCTGGCCGCCCTGTGCCGCGAGGCAGGGGTGCCGCATCCGGAGGTCCGGCCCGCGTCGCGCGTCGACGATGCTGGCGATGCGTCCGGCGCCGGCTGGCTGCTGAAGCGCCGGGGCGCGTCGGGCGGCGGGCATGTGCGGGCGATGCACGGCCCGGATTCCTCGCCAGGGTGCTACGCGCAGCGCCGCGTCGCGGGCGCCGCGGTGTCGGCGTGCTTCGTCGCGGACGGGCGCCGCGCGACGGTGCTCGGCTTCAGCGCGCAGTGGAGCGACCCCGCTCCGGGCGCAGCGTTCCGCTACGGCGGCGCGGTGCGGCCCGCCGCCTGCCGTTTCGAGGCGGAGATGGCCGAGGCGGTCGCGAGTCTCACGCGGGCGCTGGGCCTCGTGGGGCTGAACGGCGCCGACTTCCTCGTGGGCCCGGACGGGGTCCACCTGATCGAGATCAACCCCCGGCCCGGCGCGAGCCTGGACGTGTTCGCGGAGGCGCTGCCGATGCGGCTGCACGTCGCGGCGTGCCGGGATGGCGCGCTGCCCGACGCCGCGCCCCCGCTGCCCGGCGCCGCTGCGGCGGCGGTCGCCTATGCCGCGCGGGACGGGCGGGTCGCGCCGGGCTTCGCCTGGCCGGACTGGGCCGCCGACCGGCAGCGCGTCGGCCGGGTCCGCGCCGGCGCGCCGTTCTGCACAGCGACGGCCACTGCGGATCGCCCGCGGGCGGCGCGACGGCTCGCC
>CAXSES010000189.1:0-3852 GCA_964236225.1 uncultured Acetobacteraceae bacterium | reverse complement strand
TCGGCACCGCCCGGGCGCAACACCTGCCATCAGGGCGCATGCCGCATGAGCACCAGCATCAACACACGCGCTTGGGCGATCGCGCAGGCGATGATCGCCCACACGGAGAGCCTGCGCGTCGGCGTGTCGCACGGCCCGGCCGGCGAGACGCTGATCGACGCGGGGGCGAAATCCGTGGGCGGCATCGCGGCCGGGATCGAGCTGGCGCGAATCTGCATGGGCGGGCTGGCGGAAATCCGAGTGGGCTCGGACCCGACCACGCCTGCCTGGCCGTGGAGCGTGTCGGTGCGCTCGTCGCAGCCGGTCACCGCCTGCCTCGCCAGCCAGTACGCCGGCTGGAGCCTGTCGGCGGAGCCGCCGGACAGGTTCTTCGCCCTGGGCTCGGGGCCGGCCCGCTCTCTGGCGCGCAAGGAGGCGCTGTTCTCCGAGCTGGCCTACACCGACGACGCGAAGCAGGCCGTGCTGGTTCTGGAGAGCGGCAAGGCGCCGCCGGCCGCGGTGCTGGAGAGGATCGCGCGCGACTGCGACGTGGCGCCGGAGTCGCTCGTCGTGCTGTTCGCGCCGACGCAGAGCCTCGCTGGCAGCGTGCAGGTGGTGGCGCGGGTGCTCGAGGTGGCGCTGCACAAGGCCCACGCTGTGCACTTCCCGCTCGACCGCATCGTGGACGGCATGGGCGCCGCGCCGCTGCCGCCCCCGCACCCGGACTTCGTCGCAGCGATGGGGCGCACCAACGACGCGATCATCTTCGGCGGGCGGGTGCAGGTGTTCGTCACCGGGCCGGCGTCGGACGCGCGCGACCTCGCCGAGACGCTGCCGGCGCGGGTGTCCAAGGATTACGGCCGCCCGTTCGCGGACGTGTTCCGCGGCGTCAAGGGCGACTTCTACGCGATAGACCCGATGCTGTTCAGCCCGGCCGAGGCGATCGTCACGGCGGTGGAGACCGGGGAGAGCTTCCGGGCGGGCGGGCTGGACCTGGAACTGCTGGCGGCGTCGTTCGGGGCGTGAGGCAGGCAAGGCCAGGGGCTCTGCCCCCCCTGCTTCAAGGCGGGGACCCCGCCAGGGCGAGCCGCCCTGGACCGGCACGCGTCAGGCAGGCGGCCCTTCCTGATTTGCGCCGGGGTCTGGGGGGCGGCTCGCCTCCCAGCCTTCCCTTGCCTGCTGCTCTCCGTCCGTGACCCGCGTCGGCATCGCCCTCGACGACGTCGACTGGCACTTCGCGGAGCTGTCGGCCGCCTTCGCGGCCCTGGGCGCCGAGGCGGTGGCGTTCCGCCTGTCCGACTGCGCGTTCACCCCGGCCGGCGTGGACGTCCCGGGCTTCGGCGGCGGCCTGCCTGACGCGGTGTACGCGCGCGCCATCGCGCCGGGCGGGTTCGAGGAGGTGACGCGCCGGCTGGGCGTCCTGCACGCGCTGGAGCTGCTGGGCGTGCCGGTGTGGAACAGCGCGCGCGCGGTGGAGCGCTGCGTGGACAAGTCCGCGACCGGTTTCCTGCTCCTCCGCGCCGGGGTGCCGACGCCGGACGCCTGGGCGGTCGAGGGGCTGGACGCGGCGCGGGCGGTGGTGCGCGCGCACTGCGGCGGCCAGGGCGGCGGCCAGGACGGCGGCGGCCAGGAGGGCACCCGGGGCGCGACGCTGGTGGCCAAGCCGCTGTTCGGCGCGCAGGGGCGGGGGCTGTGCCTGGTGGGGCGCGAGGCGGACCTGCCGCCGGCAGAGGAGATGGGCGGCGTCTACTACCTGCAGCGCAGGGTTGTCGCCGCGGGCGAGGGCTTCCACGACCACAGGCTGCTGATGGTGGACGGCGCGCTGGCGGGGGCGATGACGCGGCGCTCCGGGGACTGGGTGACGAACATGCGGCGCGGCGCGCGGGCGGAGCCGCTCGCGCCTGACGAGGAGATGGTGGCGGTGGCGGCGCGGGCGGCGGCGGCGGTGGGCGCGGACTGCGCGGGGGTGGACCTGCTGCGCGACAGGGCGGGGCGGCTGTGGGTGCTGGAGGTGAACTCGATGCCGGGCTGGCGCGGGCTGCAGGGCGTGGTCGGGCACAGGGTCGCCGGGCGGGTCGCGGCCGGGCTGCTGCGGCGTCTCTCGGCCGCGCGGGGCGAGGGCGCCGCGGCGGGCGGGCGGCGCGCGGGGGCGGCGCGGGCGTGAGCCCGGAGGCGATCCGGCTGGCGTTCGTGGCGGCGTGCGAGGCGGAGCTTGCCGCGCTCAAGCCGGGCAACGTGCATGTGCACGGCGAGGGGCACGGCATGACGGTGGCGGAGTTCCGCGCCAGCGCGGAGGCCGCCTCGGCGCCGCTGTGCGCGGCGGGGAGCGGGCTCGGGGCGCGCATCCTCGGCGCGGTGACGGCGACGCGCGCGGCGGTGGGACAGAACACCAACCTCGGCATCGTGCTGCTGTGCGCGCCGCTGGCGATGGCGGCGGAGCGGGCGGGCGAGGGGGAGCAACACCGGAGACCCCATGCGCCGGGCCGTCAGCAAGCAAGGCCAGGGCTCTGCCCTGGACCCGCCAGGGGGAGCCCCCCTGGACCGGCTTCCTTGAGTTGCGCCGGGTCCAGGGGCGAGGCTGGCCAAAGGTTCCAACGGCCCGCTTGGGCCGTTGGAAGGGCCAGGCGAGGGGGCTCGCCCCTGGCGGAGTTTGAGGCAGAGCCTCAACCTTGCTTGTCCAGCCACTCCAGAGGGCTGTCGGCATCACTGCGCCGCGTGCTCGACGGGGCGGGGCCGGAGGACGCGGCGGCGGTGTTTCGCGCCATCGCGCTGGCCGCGCCGGGCGGGCTGGGCCAGGTGCGCGAGCACGACGTGCGCGCGCCGCCCTCGGTCGGCCTCGACGTGGCGATGGGGGCTGCGGCGCACCGCGACAGCGTCGCGCGGCAGTGGAGCGGGCGGTTCGCCGACATCCTCGGACCGGAGAGGGCGGAGCCTGGCGCGGCGTCGCGTCCCGGGGCCGGGCTGGGGCTGGCGGCGCACGCGGAGGCGGTGGCGCGCGGGGCCGGCGAGACGGCGGCGACGCAGCTCGTGTTCCTGCGCTTCCTCGCGTCGTGGCCGGACAGCCACGTGGCGCGACGCCACGGCGCGGCCGTCGCGGAGGCGGTCCGAGGGGAGGCCCTGGCCTGGCTGCGGCGCTTCGAGGCGGGCGCGGCGGCGGCGCAGACGGGCCTGCTGGCATGGGACGCGGCGCTCAAGCGGCGGGGGATCAACCCGGGCACCACGGCCGACCTGACGGTGGCCACGTTGTTCGCACTGCGGATCGAGCATGGGTTGCGGGCCGGGGACGATGATGGTTGTGTGCGCGCGGTGTCGGGCCCGGCGGGTCGGGCATATAGAAAAGGGAGAGCGCCAATGGCGAAGATCAACCAGGTCATGATCGGCGAATCGCTGGTCGGCGAGGGCAACGAGGTCGCGCACGTCGACCTGCTGATGGGGCCGCGCGGCAGCGCCGCCGAGCAGGCGTTCTGCAACGCGCTGTGCAACAACAAGGACGGCTTCACCACCCTGCTCGCGGTCGTGGCGCCGAACCTGCTGTGCAAGCCCAACACCATCCTGTTCAACAAGGTCACCATCAAGGGCGCCAAGCAGGCCGTCCAGATGTTCGGCCCCGCGCAGCACGCCGTCGCCCAGGCCGTGGCCGACAGCGTCGCCGAGGGCATCATCCCCGCCGACGAGGCCGACGACCTGTTCATCTGCGTGGGCGTGTTCATCCACTGGGACGCGTCCGACGACAAGAAGATCCAGGAGTACAACTACACCGCCGTCAAGGAGAGCATCCAGCGCGCCATCGCCGGCGAGCCGAAGGCCTCGCAGGTCGCAGAGAAGTCGAAGACCATGAAGCACCCCTTCGCCGCCAACTGAGACCAGCGGCCC
>CAXSES010000188.1:0-6193 GCA_964236225.1 uncultured Acetobacteraceae bacterium | reverse complement strand
CCAGCCTTGCTTGCCTGAACGCCCGTCGCATCCGGCCATCGGCATCAGTGCGTCGGTGCGCGGCTTGGCGGGGCGCGCGAGTAGGCCTCCTCGTCGCCGGGACGCAGGATGGCCAGGGTGCGCCCGGCGTCGTCGCGGACCGTGGTGGCGTAGGCGCTGGCGCCGGACAGTCGCCGTATCCGCGCCGGGCTCCGGTCGTGGCCGGGATCGCGCGCCGCCGGACGTGCGCCGCCGCGACCCGGCGCTGCGCCGTCCGCGACGATCGGCGGGGCTGCGAAGCACGAGGACAAGGTGATCGTGTCCGGTGCCGGCAGGCCGGCCGCGACCACGATCGAGGCGTCGCGGTGCTGGCCGTAAAGGGTGAAGTCGCCGTCCACCGTGAACTCGGCGCCCTCGGTTCGTGGCAGCAGAGGGTCGTAGTCGTAGCGATCCAGGTGCCGCAGCACGCCGAGGGTGGTCGGGATCGCGGGCTCCAGGGCGATGGACTGGGCGTTGGCCAGGCCGTCGCTCACCGTCAGGTCGGCCAGGGAGAAGCTGGCCGTGTCGTCCGGGCCTGCCCGCCCGGCGTTGCCGGCGAACAGCACGGCGCCCGGGCCGTTGAACTCGCGGTCCTCCGACCACCGCAGCTCCAGCCCGTCCAGCACGACCCGTGCGCCGTAGCCCACCCGGAACAGGCGCACGTCGGACGGCGTCCCTTCGGTGCGCACGTCGAGCAGGTAGGTCGAGGTCATCCGCACCTGCGCCGCGGCGAAGCTGGCCAGCGTCGCGTGGCTGCCGGTCAGCCAGACGTCCTCGAAGTGGGTGCCGATCATCGTCGTGGTCCTGACGTTCTGGAAGAACATCGGGTTGGCGGCGCGCAGGTGCTCGAAGTTGGTCCTGATCCAGGTGTCGTCGGAGCGGTCATGCCCGGCGTCGACGACCCAGGCGGGTCCCAGCAGCGGCTGGGCCATGCGAAAATTGCTGCCGTTGTGCGCGTAGATGTCCTCCCACTGCACGCCGGTTCCGGGAATGCGCACTTCCAGCAGGGAATACTGCGCGCCGCCGAGCGAGAGGTCGGAGAGCCGGTTCTGGAAGAAGCCCTGGTCGCCCCTGGACGGCTCCGGCGTGCCCACGAGCAGGTTGCGATAGGGCGGGTGCAGCGGTTTGCCTGTGATCTCGTATTCGTCGCAGACGTTGAGCTTGGCGATGACGGAGTTGGCGAGCGCTCCGAGCACCAGGCAGGAGGATTCCACCTGTCCGCCCTGGTCGATCCCGTAGTTGAGCTCGCCGCCCTCCCAGTCGACGCTCGCCTTCAGGGCCTTGGCGCTCGGGTCGCCGATGGTGAGCACCGGGGCGTTGCGATGGAACTGGCGGAACTGGCAGCGCTCGTTCAGCCGGGCGCGGAAGCCCCGCGTGCTGACCGGCACCACGAGGCCGGCCGCGGCGTCGAACTCGATGACGACCTCGGCGGGACAGGCGATCTCCAGGCCGTTCGCGTCGGCACGGTCGAAGGCGGCCTGCACCGCGCCTGCCGTGGCGGCGCGTGCGTCGCTGGACGCGCCGGTCCCGAGAGTGACGCCGTCAAGCCGCATGAGGTCGATCGTGGCGTATCCGGCCGGGTCCTGTTCGGCGACCGGCGTGGCGCCGCGGACCGAAGACGCGAGCAGGGCGAGCACGCCGGCAGAGATCAGAACGCTCCGGATCACGCCATGCCCTTCCATCCTTGCGCCGTGCGAACGCCCAGGCCGGACTCCGGTCACAGGACGAGGACGGGCCATCGCACCCGACACATGGCGAACATGCCTCCGATATCCTGTGATGGCGAGACCCCGACCATGGTCGGACAACGGCCGGAGTCGGCGGTTTTGCGCGAAGCTGCCGCCGCACCGGGCAATGACGGCCGCTAAGTGGCACGCGCCGACCTTGCCGGTGCGAGACGCCACGTTCCAGTGCGCAACCATGCCGCCGGCCCGGGAGGCATGGCCTTTTCACGCCCCCTGCTTTCACGCCCCTGCAGGGCCGACGCCCCGGCCGGCAAGCCCGCTGCCTGTCGGGCGTCCGGTGGATGGGGCGCGCCGCGCCGCCTGGCCGCATGGGCCCAGATTCTGCTTTCACGCGACACGTCGCTGCGGTATCGAAGTCCGTTGCAATGAAATTGCAGCGTCCAGGGCAGCCTCTGCAACAAGTAAAAAACCATGCACAGCAACGGTGTCTCCGCCGGTCCGGTCCCTGTCAGGCCCACGCTGGCGGCGGTCGTCACGAGCTACAACTATGCGCACTACCTGCGCCAGGCGCTTGACAGCCTCTTGACGCAAACGCCGCCGTTCGACGAGATCGTCGTGGTCGATGACGGGTCCACCGACAACTCCATGGATGTGCTGGCGGAGTATGCCGGTCGGTTGAGGGTGTTCAGTGTCGCCAATGGCGGTCACCTCGCCGCCTGCCGCCTGGCGGTGTCGCAGACGGTTTCGGACTACGTCTATACCATGGACTCCGACGACCACGCGGCACCGGGCCTTGTGGCGCGGGTTCGTGCGGCGCTGACAAGCGCTCCGGCCAAGGTGCAGTTCCAGCTCTGCGGGGTGGATGCCCAGGGGCGCGGCCTCGGCTCGGTCTTCCCGGTCTATCCGGCGGGATACGACTCGGCCGCCATGCGGCAGGACAACAGCGCCCTCGGCTTCTACATCTGCCCCCCGACCTCGGCGAACGTGTTCAGCCGCAAGGCTCTGGCCCTGCTGGACCTGTCGACGTTCGAGGGCAGGTCCGGCTTCGACTCCGCGCCGAACCTGGCGATGCCCTACCTGGGCGAGGTCGTCTCGATCAGCGAGCCGCTGGTCTTCTACCGGGTTCATTCCGGCAGCGACAGCGGCTGGTGCAGGCCGGGCGTGGCGCAGCTCACCCGCGAGCTCCGCCTGTTCAGCTCGTCCTGGAGCCAGGTCATGTCGGCGCTCGGGGCGCAGAGCGAGCCTTTCTCGCGAAGCGGCCCGCTCTATGTCCGCGAGCGGGAGATGATGATCGCCTGCCTGGAGAACAGGGTGTTCGTGGGCGCGCTGGTGTGGCGTTTCATCGCCGGGCTGTCCGGTTCGCATCTCCCAGGCAGCCAGAAGGCCATCCTGTGTGTCTGGGCGCTGGCGCTACTCGTCCCGTCCCGCCGGTTGCGCGACTGGAGCATGCGGCTGAAGCGGTCCTCCCTCAATCGGTCCAGAGGCCTCCAGGTCGTCGTCAACATCCTGAAGGACCTGCGCGGCGCAGGACGGCGTGCCGCCCTGCGCGTCGGTGCCGATGCCTCGCCCGGGGTCGAGGCGAGCCCGGACCTGCTGAAAGCCGACATCTAGGCCCGACAGGCCGCCTGGTTCGGACGCGAGAGGTCTCAGCTCGCCTCGTCAGGCTGCCGGAGCGACGGCCACCTGGAAGCATGGATGGATCATGACATTCGCCCGCGCCGCTTGTGACGGCAGGTCCCGGGCGGGTTCCGGCGTCGGTGCCTGCCGCGACGAGGGCTGGTGACGCGCTCTGAGACGAGCTTCGGCCGCGCACGGCGCGAGAGATGTCACTTTTTGTGGTTTGACGGGGAGGGCTGATCGCCCCGAAGTTCGGGACGGGCCGCACGGATCGAAACGGAGGAACGCGATGAAGCAGATGGTATGCGCCGGCATCATCGCGGCGTCGTTCTGCACCACGGCGGCCAGGCCGGCCGAGGCCTGGGGCGGCGGCATCCTGTTCGGCACGGCCGTGGGATTGACGGCAGGCGCCGTAATCGGGTCCGCCCTCGTGCATCCCTACCCCATCGTCGTCGCGCCGCCGCCCTACGCATACCCGCCGCCCTACGCGTATCCACCACCGTACGGCTACCCACCTTCTTACGGCTACCCGCTGGCCTACGGCTACCCGCCGCCGTTTCCGCCGCCATACGGCTACGCCTATCCTCCGCCCGGATCGCGCCCGGTGCCGGGCTATGCTTCGTCCGGATACCAGGCGCCACCCGGCTACAGAGCCGCGAACCCGACTCCCGTGCCGCCGCCGGCGACTCCGTCATGCCAGGCCGGGCAGTTCTTCAACACGCTCACCGGCAACTGCGACCGGCGCTGACCGCGCGTAGGCCGTCGGCGTCGACCCAGTCGGCGGCGAGCGTCCGGCAATCCAGGCTGCGCAAGGGAAGGGCGCTGCGCGGGCGAGGCCCCGCCATCCGCCAAGCGACGCGGCGGATGCGTCCTGCGACCTACTCGAAGAAATCGACGTTCCCGTCGTCGAGGTCGTAGCGCGCGCCCACGATCTTCAGCCGCCCCAGGCGTTGCGGCTCGATCAGCATCTGCTCGGTCGTGCGCAGCCGCGTCACGATGCGCAGGACGTTCTGCCTCATGGAGCGCTCGACCAGGTCGTCCTCGCCGTCGCGTTGGGCGCGCAGCACGGCGGGGATGATCGGCTCGATCATCTGGCCGATGCTGCCGGGGTAGATGGCATCCTCCCGCACCACGTTCACCGCGGCCTGCACCGCGCCGCAGCGCTCATGGCCCAGCACCACGACCAGCGGCGCGCCGAGCACGGCCACGCCATACTCGATGCTGCCCATCGCCGCGAGGTCGACGACGTTGCCGGCGTTGCGCACGATGAACAACTCGCCCAGGCCGCGGCTGAACAGCAGTTCGGGCGGCACGCGGCTGTCGGAACAGCCGACCAGGACGCAGAACGGCCGCTGTTCCTGCGCCAGGGCGGCGCGACGCTCGTGCCCGGTAAGCTGCGGGCGGGTCGGGCTGTTGTCGCAAAAGCGCCGGTTGCCCTCGCGGAGCAAACCGAGCGCCTCGTCGGGAGTCATGGAGGCGGGCGGGGTGTCCGTCATGCCGTCATCCTGCTCGGGCTTGCGGACACACTGGAGCGCATGGGCCGCACGAGGCAAGCGGGGTTGAGGTTCTGCCTCGTCCGCCAAAGACTCGTCCTTGGAACTTCCTTGCCCAGCGGAAGGGTTTCCAAAGGCGCTTGGCGTTTGGCGGGTCTGAGCGGAGCCCAGCCTTGCCTGCCGCTCAGGCTGGCTACGCGATCGACGCCGCCTCGATCATACCAGCAACCTCTGGTATTGACCGTCTAAGAAAGGAAGACCAGGGGCTCTGCCCCTGAACCCCGCCAAAGGCAGGGCCCTTGGAACCCCTCTCTTAAGTAAAGCCGGTCCAGGGGGGCTCCCCCTGGCGGGTCCAGGGCAGAGCCCTGGCCTTGCCTATCCTGACAAGGTCGGAACTCAAGGCCGTTGGTATCAGGGGCAGTGGCTCGGGACGGGAAGGAAGGCGGTGCGGAAGGACACGAGGCGCTGCCGACTGTCGCACCACAGCGAGAGCCGGATGCCCTTGATGCTTTCCCAGATGCCGATCGAGGGCGCGGATTGCAGTTCGGGGATCTCGCGGTAGGCGCTGGGCAGGCGATAGTTGGGGATGCGCGAGGACAGGTGGTGGACGTGGTGGTAGCCGATGTTGCCGGTGAGCCAGTGCAGCCAACCGGGCAGGCGGTAGAACGAGCAGCCCAGCAGCGCCGCCTCCACGAACGACCACTCCGAGGCGTTGCGCCAATAGGTGTCCTCGTGCTGGTGCTGCACGAAAAACAGCCACACGCCCACGGTGGCGGCGACCAGGTAGGCCGGCAGCCAGACGGTGGTGACCGCCCACCAGCCGAGCAGCGCGATGAGGGCGCCGAAGAACACCACCAGCGCCAGGTCGAGCAGCAGGATGGAGGCCACCGAGCTGCCGCGCGCCTTGTCGCCAAGCCACAGCGGCAGGCGGTAGCGCAGCAGGAACACCCAGGCCGGGCCGACGCAGAACATCACGAGCGGGTTGCGGTAGGCGCGATACAGCAGGCGCTGGCGTCGGCCCAGCGCGCTGTACTCGGCAACGGTCAGGGTGTCGACGTCGCCGAAGCCGCGCTTGTCGAGGTTGCCGGAGGTGGCGTGGTGCTTGTCGTGGTCGCGGCGCCAGTAGTCGAACGGGGTGAGCGTCAGGAACGACAGAGAGCGGCCAATCCAGTCGCAGGCCGCCCGGCTCGGCAGGAAGGAGCGGTGGCCGCAATCGTGCTGGATGATGAACACGCGCACCATCAGCAGCCCGGCCAGGGCGGAGAACGGCAGGCCGAGCATCCACGATACCGCGTGCAGGGCGTGCGCGGCCACGATCAGCGCCAGGAACAGCCCCAGCGTGGTGGCGAGCTGCAGCATGCTCCTGGAGATCACCGGGCG
>CAXSES010000187.1:0-6233 GCA_964236225.1 uncultured Acetobacteraceae bacterium | reverse complement strand
CGCGCACCGCGAGGCTGTCGAGCCCGGCGCCGGCCAGCAGCGCCACCGGGCAGGTCACGCGCCGCGGCAGCACCAGGGTCAGCGGACCCGGCCAGAACGCCGCCGCCAGGCGACAGGCGAGGCCGCCCGCCACCACGTGGGCGAAGGCGTCCTCCGCGTCGGGGTAGTGGCAGATCAGCGGGTTGAAGTGCGGCCGGCCCTTCGCGTCGAAGATGGCGGCGACGGCGCGCGAGTTCGTGGCGTCGGCACCGAGCCCGTACACGGTCTCTGTGGGAAAGGCGACCAGGCCACCGGCGCGAAGCAAGCGGGCGGCCTCGGCGGGATCGGTCAGGGCAAGGGTCACGACGAGGGTCCTTGGCGGGTCCGGGTGGTGCCGGTCGGCCAGGAGCTCAGGCGCCGGTGCACAGGAAGTGCGGGTTCTCCCACCCAGGCTTGCCGTAGCGCAGCGTCTCGCCGTCCAGGGTGCGGACATGCCCGCCGGCCGCCTCCAGCACCGCCTGCGGGGCGGCCGTGTCCCACTCCATGGTGCGGCCGAGCCGTGGGTAGAGGTCGGCCACCCCCTCGGCGACGCGGACGAACTTCACCGCGGAGCCAATGTTGCGCACCGAGGCCACCGGGCGGCCGTCGAGGAACTCGGCGAGGCGGGGGTCGCCGGCGTAGTGGCGCGACGCCAGCACGTCGAGGCCGGCGGCCGGCGCGGCGCGCACCCGGATCGCGCGCTCGCCGGCCGCGTTGCGCTTCCACGCGCCGCGCCCGACGATGCCGCCGAACATCTCGCCGTGCCCTGGCAGGCCGACCACGCCGAGCGCCACGCGGCCGTCGCGCACCAGGCCGATGTTGACGGTGAAGTCCTCGCGCATGGCGGCGAACTCGCGGGTGCCGTCGATCGGGTCCACCAGCCAGAACACCGGGCCGTGCTCGGGGATGCGGCCGGCGGCGACCTCCTCCTCGGCGACCACGGGGATGTCCGGGGTGGCGGCGCGCAGGCCGGCGAGGATCAACGCCTCGGCGGCGCGGTCGGCCTCGGTCACAGGAGAGGCGTCCGGCTTGGTCTCGGTCTCGAAGCCGCGGGCGCGGATCGACATGATGACGCTGGCGGCGTGCCGGGCAAGGTCGGCGGCGAGGGAGAGCAGCGCGATGTCGTCCATGGCGGCAGCATCCGCCGGGGCAGGGCGCGAGGCAAGCAAGCTAAGGTTGAGGCCCCGCCTTCAAGCATTGGGCCTCAAACTCCGCCAAAGGCTCGCCTTTGGAATCCAATACTAAGTAAGGCCGGTCCAGGAGGGGCTTGCCCCTGGCGGGTCTGGGCGGTGCCTGCCGAAGGTTCCGACGGCTCTCTTGGGCCGTTGGAAGGGCAGGCGGAGGGAGAGCCCAGCCTTGCTTGCCTTGCAGGCCGATGTCGTTCCCGGTCCGGACCTTGGCTACCGGGGCGGTGCGGCGCTTGCTAGGCTCGGCTTCGTCATCCCGGCGCCAGGGCGCCATGCACCGAAGGGCCGTCCCAGCATGCTTGAGATCGACTACGACCTGCCTGCCCTGCCTGCCGCCGGCGCGCTCGCGTTCCTGGTCGCGGAAGGCGAGGAACAATCCGGGCTGCGTGCGCAGGCGGACGAGGCGACCGGCGGGGCGCTGACCCGGGCGATGGCGGCGGCGGAGTTCCGCGGCCGTGCCGGCCAGAGCTGCGTGGTGCTGGCGCCCGGGGCGGGGCTGTCGCGCGTGGTGCTGGTCGGGTTGGGGCCGAAGGCGGAGCAGACGCGCCGCGGGCTGGAGGAGGCGGGCGGCACCGCCGTCGCGGCGCTGGCGCGCGACACCGTGGCGGCGCTGGTGGCGGACGGGATGGCGTCGGCGGACGCCGCGGCGGCCGGGGCGGGCGCGCGGCTGCGGCTGTGGCGCTTCGACCGCTACCGCACCCGGGAGAAGCCGGAGGACCGGACGCGCCTGGAGCGGCTCACCGTGCTGGCCGCGGACCCGGCGGCCTCGGCCGAGGCGGACTCGGCGATGCGCGCGGTGGCGGAGGGCGTGTTCGTCACCCGCGCGCTGGTCAGCGAGCCGGCCAACATCCTCACGCCGCCGGAGTTCGCGCGCCGCATCGAGGGGCTGCGCGAGCTGGGGCTCCTGGTGGAGGTGCACGGGCAGGAGGAGCTGGAGCGGCTGGGCTTCGGCGCGATGCTGGCCGTGTCGCAGGGCAGCGCGCAGCCGCCGCGCATGGTGGTGATGCGCTGGAAGGGCACCCTGGCGGACAGCACCGACAAGCCGATCGCCTTCATCGGCAAGGGCGTGACCTTCGACACCGGCGGCATCTCCATCAAGGCGTCGGCCGGCATGGAGGACATGAAGTGGGACATGGCCGGGGCGGGCACCGTGGTCGGGCTGATGGCGGCGCTCGCCGGGCGGCGGGCGAAGGTGGACGCGGTGGGCGTGGTCGGCCTGGTGGAGAACATGCCGTCCTCGACCGCGTACCGGCCGGGCGACGTGGTGCGCTCGGCGTCGGGCCAGACGATCGAGGTGCTCAACACCGACGCCGAGGGCCGCATGGTGCTGGCCGACGTGCTGTGGTGGACGGCCAGGACCTACGAGCCGCGCCTGATGGTGGATCTCGCGACGCTGACCGGGGCGATGGTGGTGGCGCTGGGGCACGAGCACGCGGGGCTGTTCTCCAACGACGACGCGCTGGCGGGCGAGCTGCTGGCGGCGGGCACCGAGACGGGCGAGCGGCTGTGGCGGATGCCGCTGCACGACAGCTACGACCGGATGCTGCGCTCCGACATCGCCGACATGAAGCAGATCGGCGGGCGGCCGGGCGGCGGCATCACCGCGGCGCAGTTCCTCGCGCGGTTCGTGGGGACGACGAAGTGGGCGCATCTCGACATCGCGGGCGTGGCGTGGAGCAGCAAGGACGCGGCCTGCGTGCCGAAGGGGGCGACGGCGTTCGGTGTCAGGCTGCTCGACCGGCTGGTGGCGGAGCATTACGAGGGGCCGGCGTAGGCAGGCAAGGCCAGGGCTCTGCCCTGGACCCGCCAGGGGCGAGCCGCCCCTGGACCGGCGTCTTTTAAGGAGTGGATTTCAAAGGCGAGTCTTTGGCGGGGTCCCCGCTTTCAAGCACGGGAGCAAAGCCCTGGCCTTGCTTTCCTGCTTCTGGGGTGCGTGGTGACGGCGATCGGCTTCTATCATCTGACGCGCACGGGCGCCGACCGGGCTCTGCCGATGCTGCTCGGCCGCACACTGGCGGCCGGGGAGCGGGCGGTGGTGATGTGCGCGGACGCGGCGCGGGTGGCGGCGATGGACGACGCCCTGTGGCTGTCGGCGGACCCGGACTGGCTGCCGCACGGCACGGCGCGGGGCGCGGGCCTGGCGGGCGAGGCGGCGCTGCAGCCGATCTGGCTCACCGAGCGCGACGAGGCGCCGAACGGCGCGCGCTACCTGTTCCTGCTGGACGGGGCGCGTTCGGCGCGGCTGGGGGAGTTCGCGCGGGTGTTCGACCTGTTCGACGGGGCGGAGGCGGGCGCGGTCGAGGCGGCGCGGCTGCGGTGGGGCGAGGCGAAGGCGGCCGGGCACGAGGTGACGTATTGGCAGCAGGGCGAGCGCGGATGGGAGCGGCGCGCGTGAGGCACACGAAGCCAGCGGGGCCAGGCTCGTCCCGGACCCGCCATGGGCGCGAGGCTCGGGGAGGTCCCTTGCCTAAAAAGGGGATTCCAAAGGCGAGCCTTTGGCGGAGTCCAGAGGCGGAGCCTCTGGCCTTGCCTGCTTCCTGCCGATGAGCGCCCCGGTCTTCTCCGTGGTGGTGCCCTGCTTCAACGAGGCGGAAGGGATCGACCAGTTCCATGCGCGGCTGCGCGCGGTGATGGACGGGCTCGGGGCGGCCTGGGAGGTCGTGTATGTCAACGACGGCAGCGCGGACGCTACGCTGGCGCGGATGGAGGCGCTGCGGGCGGCGGATGGCCGGGTGGCGCTGGTCAACCTGTCGCGCAATTTCGGCAAGGAGATCGCGCTGACCGCGGGGCTGGACCACGCGCGCGGCGAGGCGGTGGTGGTGATCGACGCGGATCTGCAGGACCCGCCGGAGGTGATCCCGGCGCTGGCGGCGGCGTGGCGGTCGGGGTTCGACATGGTCTATGCGCAGCGCAGGGTGCGCGCGGGCGAGACCTGGCTGAAGCGGGCCACTGCGGACGGGTTCTACCGGGTGATGCAGCGCGTCGGCGGGGTGAGGCTGCCGCGCGACGCGGGGGATTTCCGGCTGATGAGCCGGCGCGCTGCGGATGCGCTGCTGCGGCTGCGCGAGCAGCACCGCTTCATGAAGGGCCTGTTCGCGTGGGTGGGGTATCCGTCGGTGGCGGTGCTTTACGACCGGGCGCCGCGGCATGCGGGCACGTCGTCGTGGTCGTACTGGCGGCTGTGGAACCTGGCGCTGGAGGGAATCACCGGGTTCACGGTGGTGCCGCTGAAGGTCGCGACGTATCTCGGGCTGGCGGTGGCGGTGTTCGCCGTGATCTTCGGCGGGCAGCTCGTGGTGCGCACCCTGCTGTTCGGCAACCCGGTGCCGGGGTACCCGAGCCTGATGGCGGTGGTGCTGTTCCTGGGCGGCGCGCAACTGATGACGCTGGGCGTGATCGGGGAGTACCTCGGGCGGGTGTTCAACGAGACCAAGCGGCGGCCGCTCTACCTGGTGGAACGGTACTGCCCGTCCGAGGCGGGCGGATCGGCCGGCGCGGGGGCGGAGTGAGGGCGGGCTGGTGCGCGACGCTGGCCGGCGCGGCGCGGTAGCGGGCGGCACGGCGCGGGCCGGCGAGATCCGCTCGCTGACCGGGCTGCGCGGCGCCGCCGCGCTCATGGTGGTGGGGGTGCACGCGACGCCGGTGCTGGCGCCGGACGCGCCGGTGTGGCTGGCCGCGGCGCTGGCGCAGGGCCAGGTGGCGGTGGACCTGTTCTTCGTGCTGAGCGGGTTCGTGCTGGCGCGCGCGCAGGCGGGACTGGGGCGGTCGGGGGTCGGGGCGTTCCTGTGGCGGCGGGCCTGGCGGATCTATCCGCTGCACGTCGCGGTGCTGGGCGGGCTGGCGGGCTACGCGCTGGCGGCGATGTCGGGCGGGGACGGGTTCATCGCGCCGGATTTTCCCTGGTCGCGGCTGGTGCCGACGCTGCTGCTGCTGCAGCCGTTCCTGTTCCGCGGCAGCACGGGCTGGAACCCGCCTGACTGGTCGATCGGGGTGGAGATGCTGTGCTCGCTGCTGCTGTGGCCGGCGCTGGCGGCGCTGCGCGCGGCGGGGCGGCCGGGGCTGGTGGCGGGGGCGCTGGCGCTGGCGGCGGCGGCGAACCTCGCGGCGCATGGCGGGGAGACGGCGGGCTGGCCGGCGGCGCTGCGCGGGGTGTGCGGCTTCGGGTTCGGCATGGCGCTGGCGCGGCTGGCGGCGCGGCCGGGCACGCGCGGTCCCGGTGGGTGGCGTTGGCCGGCGTGGGGTCGGCGGTTCGGATCGGGCACGGCGGCGGAGCTGGCGGCGGGCGGCGGCTTTCTCGCGTCCGTGGCGGCCGACGTGCCGGCGGCGTCCGTGGTGCTGGCGGGGTGGCTGGTGCTGGCGCTGTCGCACGAGGCGGGGGCAGTGTCGCGGCGGCTGCGCGGGCGGTGCGCGATGGGGCTCGGGCGGGTGTCGTTCTCGGTGTACCTGGTGCACGTGCCGCTGCTGATCCCGTTCGAGGGCGGCTGGGCGTGGGCGGGCGGCTGGGCGTGGCGGGCGGCGGCGGGCGGGGCGTACCTGGCGCTGGTGGCGGGGGTAGCAGCGCTGGCGTGGCGCTGGGTGGAGCGGCCGGGGCGGGCGCTGGCCCGTCCATCAGCAGCATGTAGAGGCAAACACTGTCAATCTCGCAAGAAACTGGAGGACGTAAATGCACAACAATCAGCATTTTTGAGTTCTCCATCTTACAGATGGATAGAAAAAAGGATCACATAGCCGCAGACGATGATAAAGTATGCAAAGACTTCCATATCGCACTTCCTGTTTAAGCTTGGGGTAGATCATCAGCTACACCCCATTAGGAAAAGCTGCCAAATGCATTAGGCGCTAATCTAAGGCGAGTAACCGAGTGGCTCACAGCTTTCGGTTGTAAGAATCCTACAATCGCGTTCACCCAAAGCGACGTGGTAGCGTTCAAGGATCGCAGGCCTATAAACAGCGCCACGGACAGGAATCTGATGCTAGAGACAATAAAGGATTTTTCTCCTATAACTGCACTAAAGCTGGCGGCATTTC
>CAXSES010000186.1:0-6263 GCA_964236225.1 uncultured Acetobacteraceae bacterium | reverse complement strand
GTTGCGAAGAGTCATTCGTTGCGAAGATAGGCACTGGCCGGCGCGCGCAGCGCCACGGCGGTGCCCGCGTAGCCGAAGCCCAGCATGAGCACGACGCAGCCGCCGACCGTGGCCGCCAGGACGCCGGGCAGGAACACCCAGTCCGCGTCCATCAGGAAGCGCACCACGCCCCAGCTCGCCGCGGTGCCCACCAGGGCCGCGAGCAGTCCGGCCGCGAGCCCGATCACCCCGAACTCCACCAGCCACGCCGCCCTGATCTGCCTCCGCGTCGCGCCCAGGCTCTTGAGCACCACCGCCTCGCCGATCCGCCGCCGCTGCCCCGCCGCCACCGTGCCGGCCAGCACCAGCGCGCCCGCCGCCAGCGCCAGCGATCCCGTCGCCGCCAGCGCCGCCGCCACCTTGCCCACCAGCGAGGCCACCGCGTCGAGCACGTCGGCGACGCGGATTCCGGTGACGTTGGGCAGCGCGTCCGTGACCAGGCGCAGCAGCGCGCCCTGGTGGCGCGGGTCGGCGTCCATGGTCACGGTGGCGATCTCCGAGTGCGGCGCCTGCGCCAGCAGCCCCGGCGAGGCGACGAGGGTGAAGTTCAGCGACAGGGTGCGCCAGTTGATGTCGCGCAGGCTGGCGACGCGCAGGTCGATGTCGCGGCCCAGCACGTTGATGCGCAGCGTGTCGCCCACCCCCACGCCCCAGCCCTTCGCCAGCCCGGCGTCGAACGACACCAGCGGCGGCCCCGCGTAGTCCGCCGGCCACCACTGCCCGGCCACGAGCCGGGTGTCGCGCGGCTCCGCGGCGGAGAAGGTCAGCCCGCGGTCGCCGCGCAGCGCCCACCGCGTCTCCGGTGTGGCCTTCACCTGGTCGACCGGCACGCCTTTGACCGCCACCATCCGCGCGCGCAGGCTCGGCACCTGGTCCACGGCCTCGGTGCCGGGTGCCGCGTGCACCATGGCGTCGAAGCGCGCGAGCTGGTCCGGCTGGATGTCGATGAAGAAGAAGGTGGGCGCGTCCGCCGGGATCTGCTCCAGCACGGCGTCGCGGATGTTGGCCTCGATCAGCGCCACCGAGCACAGCGTCGACAGGCCCAGGCCGAGCGCCACCATCATCAGCGGCGTCGCCGAGCCCGGCCGGTGCAGGTTGCCGAGCCCGAGCCGCGCCCACGCCCAGGGCGGCGCCGGCAGCAGCGGCACCCCCCGCATCAGCGCCCAGCCGCCGCCCCGGAACAGCAGCAGCGTCGCCGCCGCCGCCGCGCAGAACCACAGCGCGAAGCCACGCTGCGGCGCGGTGGCCACGGTCACTCCGACCAGCACCGCGACCAGCACCGCGTTGGCGGCCACCACCCCCGCCGACGGCCGCACGTCCCCCGGCAGCACCGCGTCGCGGAACAGCGCGGCGCCGGGGATGCGCGCCGCCCTGCCGAGCGGCCACAGCGAGAACGCCCCCGCGGTGAGCAGCCCGTAGGCCGCCGCGAGCCCCAGCGGCGCCCAGTAGATCCCGACCCGGGGCGGCACCGGCAGCAGGCTGCCGAACAGCCACAGGCCGAGCGCCGGGAGCGCCGCCCCCGCCACGACACCCACCGCCACGCCCAGCACGGACAGCGCCGCGACCTGGATCAGGAACGTGGCGAACACCAGCCGCGACGACGCGCCGAGGCAGCGCAGCACCGCGATGCCGCGCGCCCTCGCCTCCAGCCACGCCCGCACGCCCGTCGCCACGCCGATGCCGCCGACCAGAAGCGTCGTCAGCCCGACCAGCGTCATGAACCGGCTGGTCTGGTCGATGAACCGCACCACCCCGGGCGCAGCCTCGTGCGAGTCGCGGATGCGCCATCCCTGGCCGCCGAACTCCGCCCGGAGCGCCGCCTCCACCGCCGCGACATCCGTGCCGGGGGCGAAGGCGGCGCGCAGCTCGTGGCGCGTGAGCGAGCCCGGCTGCACCAGCCCGGTGGCGGGCAGGTCGTCGAGCGCGATCAGCGCGCCCGGCCCGAGCAGCCCCGGCGTCGCGGCGCCGTCCGGCTCCGCGGCCACCGACCCCCTGAGCACGAACTGCGCCTGCCCGAGCCGCAGGCTGTCGCCCGGCTTCACCGCGAGCCGGTCCAGGATCACCGGCTCGCCCGCCAGCCCGCGCCCGGCCAGCGCGGCCTGCACGGCGCCGGGCGGCGTCAGCGCCAGCGTGCCCACCAGCGGATACGCCGCGTCCACCGCCTTCAGCTCGATCAGCGCCCGCTCGCCGTTGCCCGCCACCAGCATCGAGCGCATCTGCACGATGTCGGACAGCCGCGCGCCCCGCCCGCGCAGGAAGGCGCGCAGCGTGTCGGGCAGCTCCTGCGCGCCGCCATCCACAGCGAGGTCGCCGCCGAGGATCTCGCGGCCCCGGTCCGACAGTCCCCGCTCGATCGCCACCCGCAGCCCGCCCACCGCGCCGATCGACGCCACCCCCAGCGCCAGGCAGGCGAGCACGATGCGCAAGCCCCGCGTGCCGGTGCGCAGCTCGCGCGCCGCCAGCCGCAGCGCCAGCATCACCCGCACACCAGCGGCCCTTTGCGTTGACCTGTCAGGAAGCAAGGCTGGGCTCTGCCCAGACCCGCCAGGGGGGAAGCCCCCCCTGGACCGGCTTTACTTAAGGAGTGGATTCCAAAGGCCTGCCTTTGGCGGAGTTTGAGGCAGAGCCTCAACCTTGCTTGCTTCACCGGTCGCTCCAAAAGGCCGTTGCTATGACACCCGCCCGTCCGCGACGCGCACCTGCCGCCCGCAGCGCGCCGCCAGCGCCGGGTCGTGGGTGATGAGCATCAGCGTCGTGCCCTCGCGGCGCTGCATGTCGAACAGCAGGTCCATCACCACCTGCCCGGTCGCCTGGTCGAGGTTGCCGGTCGGCTCGTCGGCCAGCAGCAGGCGCGGCCGCGGCGCGAAGGCCCGCGCCAGCGCCACGCGCTGCTGCTCGCCCCCGGAGAGCTGTCCGGGCAGATGCGCGAGCCGGTGCCCCAGCCCGACCGCCTCCAGGCTGCCCCTGGCCCGCGCCGCCGCGTCGCGCACGCCGGCCAGCTCCAGCGGCACCGCGACGTTCTCGAGGGCGGTCATCGCCGGGATCAGGTGGAACGCCTGGAACACGATGCCCACGGTGTCGCGCCGGAACCGCGCCAGCGCGTCCTCGCTCAGCCCGGTGATCGCGGTGCCTGCGATGCGCACCTCGCCGCCGCTCGCGCGTTCCAACCCCGCCAGCACCATCAGCAGGCTGGTCTTGCCGGAGCCGGAAGGCCCCACGATGCCGAGCGCCTCGCCCGATCCCACGTCCATGGTGACGCCGTTGAGGATGTTGACCGGCCCCGCCGCCGAAGGCACGGTCAGCCGCAGGTCGCGCACCTGCACCATCGGCGGCCCCGGGCGCGGGTCGCGGGCCGGGGCGGAACCGGGAGCGAGGGAAGCGGTGGCTGTGTCCATGGTTGCTGCATATGGCGCCCGGCTTCGGCTGGCGAAGGCCGCCGCGACCGGTTTCGTGCTGCTGGCCCTGGCCTGCGGCCCCGCATCGGCCCGCCAGACGCGCCTGCTCGCCTTCGGCGACTCGCTCACCGCCGGCTACGGCCTGCCGCACGAGGACGGCTTCGAGGCCCAGCTCCAGGCCGCGCTGCGCGGGTCGGGGCACGACGTGGTCGTGCTCGACGGCGGCGTGTCCGGCGACACCACGGCCGGCGGCGTGGCCCGACTCGACTGGTCGCTGGCCGACAACCCGGACTGCGCCCTGATCGAACTCGGCGCGAATGACGGCCTGCGCGGCCTCGACCCCGCGGCGATGCAGGCCAACCTCGCCGCGGTCCTGGACCGGCTGGCGGCCCGTCACGTCCCGGCCCTGCTCTCCGGCATGTATGCGCCGCCCAACCTGGGGAAACCCTACGACGACGCGTTCCGCGCCGTCTTCGACCGACTCAGCCAGCGTCCCGGCCTGCTGTACGACCCGTTCTTCCTGCAGGACGTGGCGCTCGACCCGTCGCTGAAGCAGCCCGACGGCCTCCACCCCACGGCGAAGGGCGTGGCGATCATCGTCGCCCGCCTCCTGCCCCTGGTCGAACGCCTGCTGGCCGAGGTGCCCGCGCAATGAGCGCGGCGGCCAGGCGGCAGGCAGCCCTGCGGCACGGCGACGCGCCCGCGCCGTGAGGCTGTTCGTCGCCGTCGACCTGCCCTGGGCCTTGCGCGAGCGCCTGACCAGCCTCGCCGGCGGCCTCAAGGGCGCACGCTGGCAGCCGCCGGAGAACCATCACCTGACGCTGCGCTTCCTGGGCGAGCTGCCACGCTATATGGCGGAGGAAGCCGACCTGGCGCTGGCAGGCATACAGGGGCGCGGCTTCAGCCTGGTGCTCCACGGCGTGGGCGTGTTCGCCAAGCCAGGCAAGCCCGCCTCGCTGTGGGCGAGCGTGGAGCGCAACCCGGCGCTGGACCACCTGCAGGCCAAGATCGAGGCCGCGCTGCAGCGGGCGGGGCTGGAGCCGGAGCGTCGGCGGTTCGCGCCGCACGTCACTCTGGGACGCATCCACAATACCTCGCCCGACGAGCTTGCGGGCTGGATCGCCGCGCACAACCTGTTCCGCGCCGACCCAGTGCCCGTGGCGCACTTCACCCTCTTCAGCTCCCGCCTCGGCAAGGAGCAGTCGGTCTACACCCCCGAGGTCGAATATGAGCTGGCGTGACATAGCCCTGATCGTCCTGGCCGCCGCCGGGCTCGCCCTTCCGGCACAGGCCGTCGAGCCCGTCGTCGGCCCGATGATGGTCTCCGACGCACGCACCACGCCGCAGCCGAAGGGCGGCGACGCGGTGCTGTCGATGACGATCACCAACAATGGCGACGTCACCGACCACCTGATCCGCGCCGCCTGCCCGGACGCCGCCTCCGTCACCTTCGAGGCTCCGGTGCGCGAGGGCGCGACAGAGCTGCACCAGGTCGAGGGCTTCGAGATCCCCGTCCGCAAGACCGTCATCCTCAAGACCGGCGGCTGGCAGATCATGCTGCATGGCCTCCGCCACGACATCGCCGCCAGCGACATCCTGCCGTGCACCGTCACCTTCGAGAAGGCCGGCGAGCAGATCGTGCAGGCCGGAGTCCAGGACGGCACCTCCTAGCCCGTGCCGGACCACCCGCTCGCATCGCCCGATCCTGTTCCGGCCGATCCTGTTCCGGCTTCCGGCCTCCCCCGTCCTCCCGCCGCGGCTGGCGCAGTCGATCCCGCCATCGGCATAGACCGGCTCGCCGCAGAGGCGCGCGCCTGCCGGGTGTGCGCCGCGCATCTTCCGCTCGGCCCTCGCCCGATCCTGCACGTCTCCGCCACCGCCCGCCTGCTGATCGCAAGCCAGGCGCCCGGCACCAAGGTCCACCTGGCCGGCCTGTCGTTCTGGGACGCGTCCGGCGATCGCCTGCGCGACTGGCTCGGCCTCGGCAAGGACGTGTTCTACGACGAGTCGCAGGTCGCGATCCTGCCGATGGGCCTGTGCTACCCGGGCCGCCTGCCGAATGGCGGCGATGCCCCGCCGCGGCCGGAATGCGCGCCGATCTGGCGGGCGAGGCTGCTCGCCGCCATGCCGCAGATCCGCCTCACCCTCCTGGTGGGCAGCCATGCCCAACGCTGGGCGCTCGGCCCCGGTGCGATGACCGACCGGGTCCGCGCGTTCCGTACCTTCCTGCCTGACCGCCTGCCCCTGCCGCATCCCTCCTGGCGCACCGGCCTGTGGGAAAGTCGCAATCCCTGGTTCACGGCGGAGGTGCTGCCGGAGCTTCGCCGCCGCGTAAGGGAGGCGCTCGCCGATGGGTGACGACCCGCCCATCGCGGACCTGCCCCCGCCCCTGCTGCCGGAGCGTGCGCTGGCCATACGGCGCGCCACCGGCCGGCTGTGCGAGATGCTGTCCTGGGTCGTGCTGCACGAGGTGCCGCTGCCGAACTCGCGGCGCGCCGACATCCTGGCGCTGCGGCCCGACGGCGGCTTCGTGTGCATCGAGGTGAAGTCCGGCGCCCGCGACTTCCTGGTCGACACGAAATGGCCCGAGTACCGGGAGTACAGCGACGAGCTGTTCTTCGCCGTGGACGGCGACTTCCCCCAGGCCATCCTGCCTGCCGAAGTGGGGCTGATCGTGGCGGAACAGGGCGAGGCCGACCTGATCCGGGCCGCACCCAGCCACCCGCTCGCCACCGCACGAAGACGGGCCCTGCTCCAGCGGTTCGCCACCATCGCGGCCCGACGGCTGGCGCGGCTGGACGACCCGGCCATCACCTCCTCGCTGCGAGC
>CAXSES010000185.1:0-6268 GCA_964236225.1 uncultured Acetobacteraceae bacterium | reverse complement strand
TAAGTAAATCGGGTTCCAAGAGCTTGCCCTTGGCGGCGTCCTCGCCTTCAAGCAGGAGGGCAGAGCCCTGGCCTTCCTTTCTTCTCGCGCCCTCAGTCCGCCGCCTGCAGCACCCCCGCCCGCGTCTCGGCCATGTAGTCCCGCGTCAGCGGCACCGCGTCCACCTCGCGCGTGAGCTGCATCTGCCAGACGAACACGCCGAGCCTGCGGAACGCCGCCTCCGACCCGCTCATGTACGCCTCGAACATCCGGCAGAACCGCTCGTCGTAAAGCCCCGCGATCCGCTCGCGGTTGGCCGCGAACCGCGCCCGCCAGTGCCGCAGCGTCTCGGCGTAGTGCAGCCGCAGCACCTCGCAGTCCGCCGTCATCAGCCCCGCGCCCTCGGACGCCGCGAACACCTCCGACAGCGCCGGGCAGTAGCCGCCGGGGAAGATGTACTTCGCGAGCCACGGGTTGGTGGAGCCCGGCCCGAAGCTGCGCCCGATCGCGTGCACCAGCGCCACGCCGTCCTCGCGAAGGCAGCGCCGCACCACATCGAAGAACTCGCCGAAATGCCCGACGCCGACGTGCTCGAACATGCCCACCGACACGATGCGGTCGAACCGGCGGTGCAGCCCCCGGTAGTCCGCCAGCTCGAAGCTGACCCGGTCCGACAGGCCCAGGGCCGCCGCCCGCGCCCGCGCCACGCCGAGCTGCTCCTCGGACAGCGTGATGCCGGTCACGCGAACCCCGTGCTCTTGGGCCAGGGTGATCGCCATGCCGCCCCAGCCGCAGCCGATGTCGAGCACCTCCATCCCCGGCCGCAGCAGCAGCTTCCTCGCGATGTGGCGCTTCTTGGCGAGCTGCGCCTGCTCCAGCGTCTCGTCGCCGCGCTCGAAGTAGGCGCACGAATACTGCCGGTCCTCGTCGAGGAACAGCGAGTAAAGCGCCCCGTTCAGGTCGTAGTGGTGCGCGACGTTGCGCTGCGCGCGCGGAGCCGGGTTGAACTGGCGCAGCCGGCGCAGCCTGGTGCGCGCGCGCTCGCGCCAGCGGATGATCGGGTGAAAGGCGAGCCTGGTCTGCATGTTGAGGAAGATCAGGTCGACGAAGTCGAACAGCTCGCAGCCCACGGGCACCAGGGTGCCGTCCATGTAGCACTCGCCGAGCATCATCCCCGGGCTCGTCACCAAGCCGCGCACCGCGCGCGCGTCGAGCAGCGCGATCGAGGCGGACGGGCCGGGCTTGGTGCCGACGTAGGCTTCCTCGTGCCCGTCCGGGTAGCGGACCGTCAGCCGGCCGCGGTCGATCAGGCCGCGCAGGATGAGATGGAGCAGTCGCGACACGGGCGGCCTCGGCGAGAGTTCACGGCGGCGCGGAAGCAAGGCTGGGCTCTGCCCAGACCCGCAAAGGGTCCGAGGACCCTTTGATCCCATGACTTAAGGAAGGGCGGTCCAGGGGGCCTCCCCCTGGCGGGGGCCCCGCCTTCGAGCAGGGGGGCAGAGCCCCTGGCCTTACCTTTCGTCCGCGTCCTCGCGCGGCACGCTGTTCGGGTCGAACAGCTCGCCGGGGTCGTACTCGTCCTCCTCGGCCGCCTGCCCCACGGCCTCGCCGCGCGCCTGCTTCTCCGCCTCCTCGACCGAGCGGGCGACGTTGACCGTCACCGGCAGGTCGACCTCCGGGTGCAGCACGACGCGCACGTCGCTCAGGCCCAGCATCTTGATCGGCTGGTCGAGCACCACCTGCTGGCGCGTGACGGTGAGCCCGGCCGCGGTGCACTGGTCCGCGATGTCTCGGTTGGACACCGAGCCGTACAGCGCGCCCGAATCGCCCGCCGAGCGGATCAGCACGACGGTCAGCCCCGCCATGCGCTCGGACAGGCGCTCCGCCTCCTCGCGGCGCTTGATGTTGGTCGCCTCGAGCTGCACGCGCTGCGTCTCGAACTGCGCGAGGTTCGCCTTGTTGGCGCGGATCGCCCGCTTCTGCGGCAGCAGGAAGTTGCGCGCGTAGCCCGGCTTGACCCGGACCTTGTCGCCCATCTGCCCGAGCTTCTCGACTCGCTGCAGCAGGATCAGCTCAACGGTTGCCATGGAGCAGGCCCCCTCAGGACAGGATGTAGGGAAGCAGCGCCAGGAAGCGCGCGCGCTTGATGGCCTGCGCCAGCTCGCGCTGCTTCTTGGCGGAGACCGCGGTGATGCGGCTCGGCACGATCTTGCCGCGCTCGGACAGGAAGCGGCTCAGCAGGCGCACGTCCTTGTAGTCGATCTTCGGCGCGTTCGGCCCGGAGAACGGGCAGGACTTGCGGCGGCGGTAGAAGGGCCGGCGCGCGCCGACTGCGGAGCGTCGGCCGGCCGGGCCGACATCCTCTGACTCGGACATGGCTATTCCTCCCCACCCTGGCGCAGCACCGGCTCGTCGCCGCGCGCGCGATACTCCTCGCGGTCATCGAACGAACGCTTGCGCCCGCTCTCGAAGCGGCCGGCGGGCTTGGGCCCGCGGAAGCCGCGCTCGCGGTCGTCGGAGCGGCGCGTCAGGATCGCCGACGGGTTCTCGTCGAGCGCGTCGACGCGGATCGTCATGAACCGCAGCACGTCCTCGTTCAGCCCGAGCAGACGCTCCATCTCGTTGACCGACGCGGGCTTCGCGTTCAGGCCGAGGAGCATGTAGTGGCCCTTGCGGTTCTTCTTGATGCGGTAAGACAGCGACCGCAGCCCCCAGTACTCGCGCTTGTCGATGGTGCCGCCGTCGGCGCCGAGTTGCTCGGCGATGGTGTCGGCCACGCTCTCGACCTGGGCCTGCGTGACGTCGTTGCGTGCGATGAGCACGCACTCGTAAAGTGGCATTGCCGCCCCTATGGATGGGTTCAGCCCGGAAATCGGGCATAGCCGAGGCGCGCCAACGCCCCAGCAGGGAAGCGGCGGAACAAGCACGCGACAGGGACAAACGCAAGGGTTGAGGACAAACGCAAGAGCCGGGCGGGCGGCGGCGCGCACCCATGCACCGGAAGCAGGGTCCGCGAGGGCGGGACCGGACTGGCTCCGCCTAACACGTCACGAGCGGGCGGCGGCTTCTTCGCGCCAGCGCCGCTCGTGCGTCCCGTCGAGCATGTCCATGACCCCCTGCCCGAGATGGTTGAGCCAGAAATAGGGAGCCGAGGTGCAATATGCGTAGGCGCCCTGCACCTGATCCTCCGGGTCGTAGAGGATGGCCGGCACCACGTCATCGGCCGGGCGGATGACGCAGGGGCGTCGCTGGCTCACCATGCCCTCCTCGTCACCCTCGTTGCCTGGATCGAGGTCGAGCGCCCAGCCGAAATCAGGGCGCCGGGATAGCACCACTTCTCCCAGCAGGATCGCGACGTCCGCCACCAGGGAATAGACGATCTCCTCGCCGGCGCGTCGGCTGCCCAGCCATCTGTCCCGCCTCGCCAGCAAGGGGTCGTGGATCGCCGGCCATTCCGCCCTGATCCATGCCCATACCCTGTCGAGGAACGGCCCTGGATCGCCTGTCCCGCAGGCGTCCGTCATGTCGACCCCGCACTCAGACAGAAGCGCCCGCACCGCGGCGAGGCGCTTGCCCCGGTGCGCCACGAGGTAGGCGAGGTTCGCATCAGCCTGCGCCAGGCTCAGCGCCCGGCCCGGCCCGGGATGCGGGATGGCGTAGGGCGGATAGGCCGCGAGCAATGCGGCCAGCCTGCCCGCCGACCTGCCGCCCGCCGCCCGCCGCAGCCAGTCCGCCACCGCCACGTCTAGAACCGGCTGCGGATTGCATCGAACAGGCGCCGCCCGGCCCAGTCGCCGCCGATTGCTCCGCCGATCCCGCCCGCCACCGCACCGGCCACGCCGCCAACAGCCGTCCCCACCACCGGAACGACCGAGCCGACCGCGGCGCCCAGGGCACCGCCGCCCTCCGCTCCGGCGATCGCCCCGCCCCAGCCCCCGGCGATGCCGGAGGCGGCACGGCCGGTGTTAAGGCCGACCTTGTTGCCGTCCTGGTGGAACGCCTGGCCGAGCTGGACCGTGTCGGCGACAACCGCCACCGGACGCAGCACCTTGCCCGCGGTCTCCAGCGCGCCGCCCAGGGTCCGGGCCTGGCCGTTCTCGGCCAACGCCTGCGCGTCCTTGGCCACCTGCGTGCGAATGTCCGGGTCAAGGCTGGTACGACCCACCTTCGACTCGATGTCGAGCGTCCGGTTGTTGCGCGGATCGGGCGCCAGTTGCTCGACGCGCACGTCGACGACCCTCGACCCGTTCTGGATCGGCTGCTGCGGCCTCACCTCCAGGCCCTGGCTGCGATAACCGTCCGCGATCCGCTTTTCGGCCAGCAGACCGTTGATGTTGTTGGCTCGAACCTGCGGGACGCCGCTGAACGGTCCAAGCGATCCAGGCGGGGCGGGGCGCACCCCACGCTCGACGGCGATCCCGTGGCTGTCCAGGAGATCGCGCACGCCCTGCGTGAATCCGCCCTTTCCGGTCCAGGCGCTCTGCGTCGAGACCCACTGCTTGGACAGGATTGGGTTGCTGGTCAGGACGTGCGCTCCGGCCTTGTTCAGCCCGGGCGCCACGCCCTTCGCCACGTCGCTGACGGCGCGCGCGACGTCGCTGTCGAGCTGCTGCGAGAGGCTCGGGTCGCGCTGCCGCAACTGCTCGCGCACCGCCTGATACGCCGCGCCCGCTTTTGCCGGGTCCTGCGCTGCCGCGTCCGCGATCTGCCGCGCCAGGGTTGCGGTATCTGCCTCGCCGGTCGCAGGGTTCGTCACCCCGGCGATCAGGCCGACCGCGTTCACCGAGTCGGCCGACGGGGTCGCGCCGGCTCCCGCTGGCCGCTCTGGTGCGGTCGCCTCCGGCCCGGCGGTATAGTCGACCGGGAGCGGCGCGCCGGGCGTCATCGGGTCGACGCCGGAGGCTTCGGCCGTGTCCATGCCGCCGGACGCTTCCGGGAACTCCGGCGCTTGCTTGGCCGCCGCCACCGCATCGCTCCAAGAGGACGGCGAGGATGGACCCGCCGCTTGGCTGGCGAACTCGTCACCGCCGCGGCTTGACAAGTTGTCCATGGCCACGCCCGAGTAGTCGTCCATACTGCTCACCAGAACCTTGATGGCACCTGCATCTCGTTCGCTCTGCGCAGCAAGCGTCGCCGATCCCCGGTTAATCCGCAATGTCGTTGTGGTGACAGCAGATGAAAAACTGGCCGGTGAGGGCGGCGAGCCCGGTCTGGCCCGCGGCAGTCCTCTGCTCGAGGTGCCGGGCTGGATCGAGCTGACGATGTCGCCGTGGCCGTCAGTGAAGGTCTGCCCGGATTGACACCTGACCGGACCGCACCCGGACGGCGCGGCGCCCGGGCCGCATCGCAACCCGTCGGCCACGCCCGAGGAGCCCCCCATGCCGACCCTGCCCTTCCGCCAAGTGGACGTCTTCTCCCCCGCCCCCCTCGGCGGCAACCCCCTCGCCGTCGTGGCCGACGCGGACGCGCTGCCCGACGCCGCCATGGCCGCCTTCGCCCGCTGGACCAACCTCAGCGAGACCGCCTTCCTGCTCCGCCCGACGCACGCGGAAGCCGACTACCGCGTGCGCATCTTCACCCCCGAGGCCGAGCTGCCCTTCGCCGGCCACCCGACGCTCGGCTCCTGCCACGCCTGGCTCGCCAACGGCGGCCGCCCCCGCGCGCCCCACGAGATCGTGCAGCAGTGCGGCGTCGGCCTGGTCCGCGTCCGCCCCGGCCACGGCCGCCTCGCCTTCGCCGCACCCCCGCTGCGCCGCACCGGCCCGCTCGCCCCCGACCTCCTCGCCAGGATCGCCGCCGGCCTGGCCCTCGACCCCGCCGCGATCGTCGCCTCCCAGTGGATCGACAACGGCCCGCCCTGGATCGGCGTCCTGCTCCGCACCCGCGCCGAGCTGCTGGCGCTGCGGCCCGACGCCACCCTGTCCGGCCTGTTCCTCGGCCTCGCCGCCCCCTGCGACGCCGCCGCTTCCCCCGGCGAGGATGCCCCGCGCTTCGAGGTCCGCGCCTTCCTCGTCGGCAGCAGCGTCCCCGAGGACCCCGTCACCGGCAGCCTGAACGCCGGCCTCGCCCAGTGGCTGATCGGCAGCGGCCTCGCCCCGCCCGCCTACGTCGCCAGCCAGGGCACCGCGCTCGGCCGCACCGGGCGCATCCACATCGACCAGCACGGCGGCGACACCTGGGTCGGCGGCGCGGTCGCCACCCTCGTCGAGGGCGCGGTGACGCTCTGACGGGGGCAAAGAAAGCAAGGTTGAGGCCCCGCTTTCAAGAACTGGGCCTCAAACTCCGCCAG
>CAXSES010000184.1:0-6347 GCA_964236225.1 uncultured Acetobacteraceae bacterium | reverse complement strand
AGGGTCTCGCTCATGGGCGCGCTCTCCAGTCGAGGATCATCTTGAGGCAGTCGGGGTCGGAGAACGCGGTGCCGTACGCCGCGTGGGCGTCGGCGGCGGCGCGGCGGTGGGTGATGAGGCCGTCGAGCGACAGCGCGCCGTCGGCGATCAGGCGGCGCACCGCGTCGAGGTCGCGGGCGCGGAACTCGGCGGCGATGCGCAGCCGCGCCTCGCGCATGAAGGCGGGGGCGAAGGCGAAGGCGACGGCGCCGGGGTAGAAGCCGGCGAGCACGATCTCGCCGCCGCGCGCGAGGCGGCCGACCAGCGTGTCCAGCAGCGAGGCGTCGCCGCTCGCGTCGAGGATGCAGGCGTGGTCGCGGCGGGGGTCGTCCTCCGGCGAGACCACCGCGTAGCCCTCCGCCCCGCCGCGACGCCTCGGCTCGCTTTCCCACACCGTCGGCGGGGCGTCGCCGCGGGCGAGGACGACGCGCGCCAGCAGGCGGCCGAGCACGCCGTGGCCGACGATCAGGCTGGGGGCGACGCCGCCGTCGACCGCGTGGAAGGCGGTCGCGGCGAGCGCCAGCAGGGTGCCGCGCTCGCCGAGGCCCGCGTCGATCGGCAGGGCGCGGGCGCCGGGCAGCACCACGCGCGAGGCGGCGCCGCCGAACAGGCCGCGCACGTCGCCGAAGCATTTCGCGCCCGCGACGAACACGGACTCGCCCTCGGTGCGGCCGGACTCTGCGCCGGCGCGCGCCACGCGGCCGACCGATTCGTAGCCGGGGACCAGCGGGTAGCCCATGCCGGGGAAGTCGGGCATCCGGCCGGACCAGAGCAGGCGCTCGGTGCCGGCGCTGATGCCGCTCCAGTCGATGTCCACCACGACGTCGGCCGGGCCGGGCGCCGCGAGGTCGAGCCTGGACAGCACCGCCTTCCCTGGAGCCTGCATCACCACGGCCATCGCCTGCATGGACGAACCTCGACGCTGGAAGGACGGAACCGGGAGAGTGCCGGCACGGGATGTCAGCGGGGAGTGTCAGGCTGACAAGACACTCTAGGCAGACAAGCGGACTGGACACAACGGGTTTGCGCGAAATTCGTGGCGGATCGCGCGGGGCTTGGCGGAAAGGCAGGAAGGAAGGCCAGGGCTCTGCCCTGGACCCGCCAAAGGCTCGCCTTTGGAAACGTTTCCGAAGGTGGCGGGAGCGCCTTTCGAATGGATTCTCAAGGCGAGCCTTGAGCGGGGTCCAGGGGCGGCGCCCCTGGCCTTGCCTGCTAGCTTGCCGCCGCGACGATCACCCGCGCGACCAGCGGCGTGCGCGTGCGCAGCAGCCGCGCGCGCGCGAACCCGGCTTCGGCCAGCATCGCCGCGATGCGCTTCGGGGTGCGGGGCCGCCCGCTGCCCATGGCCAGCAGGTAGAAGCCGAAATAGGCGTCGCCGGCGGGCTCCGCGCCCGGGGTGGCGGACATCGGCTCGCCGATCAGGAGCCGGCCGCCGGGGGCCAGGGCGAGGCGGATCGCGCGCAGCAGGGCCAGGGCGGTGGCGTCGTCGTGGTCGTGCAGGACGCGGATCAGGCTGACGAGGTCCGCGCCCCTCGGCAGCGGGTCGCGCTGGAAGTCGCCGCCCACGGCGTCGAAGCGGCCGGCGGCGGGGGAGGCGGCGAGGCGGGCGCGGGCGAGCTCGGCGACGGCGGGCAGGTCGAACAGGGTCAGGCGCAGGGCGGGCGCGCGTTCGGCGGCGGCGAGCAGGAAGGCGCCGCTGCCGCCGCCGATGTCGAGCAGGTGGCGGTGGCGGCGCACGCGGAAGGCGGCCAGCACCTCGTCGGCGACGATGCGCTGCGAGGCGGCCATCAGCGCGGAGTACGGCGCGACGCTGTCCCTGGAGAGCGCGAGGTCGGCGCCCAGGGCGGGGCCGGCGGGGGCCGCGGCGGCGTAGGGCCAGTAGGCGGCGAGGCCGGTGGGCGCGTGGGCGCCGCGCAGCAGGGCGAGCGGGTCGCGCAGGTCGTCGTAGAGCAGGCCGTGGTGCTCGATCATCGCTGACACGCCGGGGTTGTCGATGAGCGCCGCGCCGAGGGGGCCGAGGCCGTAGAGCGCCCTGCCCTGCTCCGCGCCGCGCACGGCGAGCAGGCGCAGCGAGGCGGCGGCGGCGAGCAGGCGCTCGGCGGCGGGCTCGTCGAGCGACAGCTCGGCGGCGAGCGAGGCGGCGGTGCGCGGGGCGTCGAGCAGGCGGCGCGGCAGGTCGAGGCGCACCACGGCGAGAAGGATCTGCGAGTAGACGAAGCCGGCGCACAGGTCGAACAGCGCGCGGGCGCGGGCGCGGGCGACGGGGCGGGTCAGCGGGAAGGCGGCGGCCAGGCGGCGGAAGCGGGGGCTGGCCTGGAGGCGCATCGCGGCCTGGGCGAAGGATGTCATGGAGAAGAGAGGAAGCAAGGTTGGGGCTCTGCCCCAAACCCCGCCAGGGGGAGGCCCCCTGGACCGCCTTTCCTTAAGTATCGGGTTTCCAAAGGGCTTGCCCTTTGGCGGGTTTGGGCAGAGCCCAACCTTGCTTTCTTCCCTACGCCGCCGCGCGCATCACCAGCTCCGCCGGCAGCAGCCGTCGCAGCTCGGCGAGGATCAGCTCGCGCAGGGCGACGGGGTCGCGGCACGGCGGGATGGCGCCGATCGCGCCGGCGACCAGCGCCTCGACCTGGCCGAGCGCGCCGCGCAGGCCGTGGTGCAGGGCGGCGCTGGGGCGGCCGAGGGCGAGGTCGCGGCCCGCGGGCTTTCCCAGCTCGGCGGCGCCCAGGGCGGCGTCGCGGATGTCGTCGGCGATCTGGTAGGCCTCGCCGAGCCGCTCGCCGAGGGCGCGCCAGGGCTCGGCGGGGGCGCCGGAGGCCACGGCGCCGGCCATGGTGGCGAGCGAGAACAGGGAGGCGGTCTTGGCGCGGTGGTAGGTGGCGAGCACGGCGGCCGGCTCGCACTCCCAGGCCTGGCCGGCGACCAGGCCGTGCGGCGTGCCCGAGGCGCGGGCGAGCATCAGCAGCAGCGGCGCGAGGCTCGGCGAGTGGGCCCCTGCGCGGGTAAAAGTCTCGAAGGCGAGGACGATCAGGCCGTCGCCGGCGAGCACGGCCAGCGCGGGGCCGAACGCCTGGTGCACCGAGGGCAGGCCGCGGCGGGTGGCGGCGTCGTCGAAGCAGGGCAGGTCGTCGTGGACGAGCGAGGCGCAGTGCAGAAGCTCGATCGCGCTGGCGGCGCCGTCGGCGAGGACGGGGTCGGTGCCGCCGCAGGCCTCGGCGACGGCGAGGCAGAGGCGCGGGCGCACCCTCATGCCGCCGGGGAAGACGGCGTGGCGCAGGGCGGCGACGAGGCCGGGCGGCGCGCCGGGGGCGACGTCGTCGAGCACGGCTTCCAGCGCGCGCTCGATCCTGACCAGTATGCCCATGCCCGCTCTCCCCGGAGGCCCCTGCGCGAAGTGTCATGCAGGGTTGTCGTTTGGAGTGTCAGACTTTATTGACAGACAGGTCAACAACGAAACGTCGCGGCGGCCTGGCAAGGAAGCAAGGCCGGGCGCTGCCCGGACCCGCCAGGAGCGAAGCCGCCCCTGGACCCGGCTTGACTTAAGGGAGGGCGGTCCAGGGGGCCTCCCCCTGGCGGAGTTTGAGGCCCAGTTCTTGAAAGCGGGGCCTCAACCTTGCTTGCTTGCCCGGGTGTTCCGGGAACCGTTGGCGAGAGGTGGCGATGGCGGGGCGGGTCGTGGTGATCGGCGCGGGGATCGGCGGGCTGGCGGCGGCGGTGCGGCTGGCGGCGCGGGGCTTCGAGGTCACGGTGCTGGAGGCGCAGGCGGCGGCGGGGGGCAAGATGCGCGAGGTGGTGGCCGGGGGGGCGGCGATCGACGCCGGGCCCACCGTGCTGACCATGGACTGGGTGTTCGAGGATTTGTTCGCGGCGGGGGGCGCGCGGCTGCGCGAGCGGGTCGGGCTGGCGCCGGCCGGCGTGCTGGCGCGCCACGCCTGGGCGGGCGGCGCGCGGCTCGACCTGTTCGCGGAGCGGGCGCGCTCTGCGGACGCGATCGGGCGGTTCGCGGGGCCTGCGGAGGCGCGCGGGTTCGTGGCGTTCGCGGAGCGCGCGGCGCGGATCTGGGCGACGCTGCGGCCGAGCTTCGTGTGCGCGACGCGGCCGAACGTGGCCGGGCTGGTGGCGCGGGCGGGGGTGCGCGAGCTGGTGGGGATCAGCCCGTTCACCACGCTGGCGCGCGCGCTGCGCCAGCATTTCCGCGATCCGCGGCTGCGGCAGCTCTTCGGGCGCTACGCCACGTATTGCGGGTCCTCGCCGTTCGAGGCGCCGGCGACGCTGATGCTGGTGGCGCACGTGGAGAGCGAGGGCGTGTGGCTGGTGGAAGGCGGGATGCAGCGGCTGGCGGAGGCGCTGGCGGGGCTGGCGGCGGAGCTGGGCGCGCGGGTGCGCTGCGGCTGCCCCGTGCGCGAGGTCGTGGTGCGCGACGGGCGCGCGCGCGGCGTGGCGCTGGCGAGCGGCGAGCGGGTCGAGGCGGACGCGGTGGTGTGCAACGCGGACACGCACGCGCTGGCGTCGGGGCGGTTCGGGGCGCTGGGCGGCGTGGTGGCGCCGACGCGGCCGTCGCGGCGCTCGTATTCCGCGCTGACCTGGGCGCTGCGGGCGCGCACGGGGGGGGTGCCGTTGCTGCGCCACACGGTGTTCTTCTCCGGCGACGAGCGCGCGGAGTTCGAGTCGCTGCGGCGCGGGCTGCCGAACGCGCCCACCGTGTACGTCTGCGCTCAGGATCGGGGGGCCCAGGACCGGTGCGCCCAGGACCGATGCGCCCAGGACCGATGCGCCCAGGACCGGGGGGCGCAGGACCGGTGGGCGGGCGAGGACGAGCCGGCGCCGGACGGGCCGGAGCGGCTGCTGTGCCTGGTCAACGCGCCGCCCAGCGGGGATGGCGCGCCGCCCACCGAGGAGGAGATCGCGCGATGCGGGCAGGCGACGTTCGGGCATCTGAGGCGCTGCGGCCTGGAGCTGGAGGCGGCGAGCACGCCGAGCCTGGCGCTGGGCACGATCACGGGGCCGGCGCAGTTCGAGGCGTTGTTCCCGGCGACGGGGGGCGCGCTTTACGGCCCCAGCTCGCACGGCTGGGCGGCGTCGTTCCGCAGGCCGGGGGCGCGCTCGCGGGTGGCGGGGCTTTACCTGGCGGGGGGCAGCACGCATCCGGGGCCGGGGGTGCCGATGGCGGCGCTGTCCGGGGCGCTGGCGGCGTCGGCGGTGATGGAGGACCTCGCTTCGACGGCGCGGTCGGCGCGAACGGCTACGTCTGGTGGTACGTCGACGCGCTGAGCGGGGATGGCCGGCACGGCATCACCCTGATCGCGTTCCTGGGCAGCGTGTTCTCGCCTTACTACGCCTGGGCGCGGCGCGGCGGCGCGATGGCGGACCCGATGCGGCACTGCACGCTCAACGTGGCGCTTTACGGGCGGCCGGGGGGGTGGGCGATGACGGAGCGCGGTGCTGCCAGCGTGGCGCGGGACGCGACGCACCTGCGCATCGGGCCGAGCGGGCTGCGCTGGGACGGCGAGGCGCTGGTGTTCACTCTGGACGAGCGCTCGATGCCGTGGGGGCGGGCGATCCGCGGGCAGGTGCGGGTGCGGCCGGAGGCGCTCACCGGCTTCTCGGCGCGGATCGACGGGGCGGGGCGGCACCGCTGGCGGCCGATGGCGCCGCGGGCGCGGGTGGAGGTGGCGCTGGAGCGGCCGGGGCTTGCCTGGAGCGGCACGGGGTACCTCGACAGCAACGACGGCGACGAGCCGCTGGAGGCGGGGTTCCGGCGCTGGGACTGGTGCAGGGCGCCGCTTGGCGGGGGGGACACTGCGATCCTCTACGACACGGAGCCGAGGGTCGGGCCGCAGCGGAGCCTGGCGCTGCGGATCGCGGGGTCCGGCGAGGTGACGCGGTTCGCGCCGCCGGGGGTGGTGGCGCTGCCGCGCTCGCGCTGGCGGCTGCCGCGGTTCACGCGGGCGGAAGACGGGGATGCGCGGGTGGCAAGGGGGCTGGTGGACGCGCCGTTCTACGCGCGCTCGGTGATCGGGACGCGGCTGCTGGGGGAGCGGGCGGAGGCGGTGCACGAGAGCGTGGACCTGGACCGGTTCCGCGCGCCTTGGACGCAGGCGATGCTGCCGTTCCGGATGCCGAGGGCTTGGGGGGCGTAGGACGCCGTATTGATGGCCAGCGGCATTCTCGTGCGATCAGCGACGCAGGTCGATGGGGCTGTTGGCTGGATGATCTTGCCTCCGGTATCGGGTAGGCTGATACCAACGGCCCTGAGTCTTGACCTGTAAGCGAAGCAAGGCTGGGCTCTGCCCAGACCCGCCAGGGGCGAGCCG
>CAXSES010000183.1:0-6348 GCA_964236225.1 uncultured Acetobacteraceae bacterium | reverse complement strand
GTCGTGGCCGCAGAAAGGGCAGCGCATCAGAAAGCAAGGCCAGGGGCTCTGCCCCCCTGCTTCAAGACACGGGACCCCGCCAGGGTGAGCCGCCCTGGACCGGCGCAAATAAGCACCAGTGGCTCCGGAGTCTGGGGGGCGGCCTCGCCCCCCGGCCCCGCCTTCACCGCCCCTGGTAGATCGGGAACCGCGCGCACAGCTCCAGCACCTTCTCGCCCACCAGCCTCTCGACCCGCGAGTTGTCCCCCTCGCCGGCCTGAGCGTAACCCTCGAGCACCTCGTCGATCATCGCGCCGACCTGCCTGAACTCCGCGACGCCGAAACCCCGCGTCGTCCCCGCCGGCGTGCCCAGCCGTATGCCCGACGTGACCGCCGGCTTCTCCGGGTCGAACGGGATGGCGTTCTTGTTCGCCGTCATGCGCGCCCGCTCCAGCGTCGCCTCCGCCACCTTGCCCGTGACCTTCTTCGGCCGCAGGTCCACCAGGACCATGTGGCTGTCCGTCCCCCCGGTGACGATGTCGAGGCCCAAAGCCACCAGCGTCTCGCCCAGCGCCCGCGCGTTCTCCTGCACCGCGCGCTGGTAGCTGCGGAACTCCGGCCGCAGCGCCTCGCCGAACGCCACCGCCTTGCCCGCGATGACATGCATCAGCGGCCCGCCCTGGATGCCCGGGAACACCGCCGAGTTGAACTTCTTGCCCAGCTCCGGATCGTTGGAGAGGATGATCCCGCCCCGCGGCCCGCGCAGCGTCTTGTGCGTCGTGCTCGTGCAGACATGCGCGTGAGGCAGCGGGCTCGGATACAGCCCAGCCGCCACCAGCCCCGCGAAATGCGCCATGTCCACGAGGAGATGCGCGCCCACCTCGTCCGCCACGCGGCGCATCCTCGCGAAATCGATGAACCGCGGATACGCCGACCCCCCCGCGATGATCAGCCTCGGCCGATGCTCGCGCGCCAGGCCCTCCATCTGCTCGTAGTCCAGCAGCCCGTCCTCGCGCCGCACGCCGTACTGCACCGCGTTGAACCACTTGCCCGACATGTTCGGCGCCGCCCCGTGCGACAGGTGCCCCCCGGCCGCCAGGCTCATCCCCAGGATGGTGTCGCCCGGCTTGACCAGCGCCAGGAACACCGCCGAGTTCGCCTGCGCGCCGGAATGCGGCTGCACGTTGGCGTACTGGCACTCGAACAGCGCCTTGACCCGGTCGATCGCGAGCTGCTCGACGCGGTCCACCTCGACGCAGCCGCCATAGTAGCGCTTGCCAGGCAGCCCCTCGGCGTACTTGTTGGTCAGGACGCTGCCCTGCGCCTCCAGCACCGCCGCCGAGGTGATGTTCTCGCTCGCGATCAGCTCGATGCCGTCCTGCTGGCGCGCCAGCTCGGCCGCGATGATCTCGGCCACCACCGGGTCCGTGTCGGCCAGCCGCCCCTCGAAGAAGCGGTGCAGCGAGTGCGGCGGGCTCTGTTCGTTCATGGCAATCGTTCCTGCCTGGTTGACGAGACGGCGTGTCGCACGCACGAAGGCTTGTCTGTCCAGCGGCCACAGGATCGCGCGGCGCTTGCCCCTCGTTGTAAAGGGTTTTCGCGCCGACGGGAACACTCTTGACGCGACCCGCGAAAAACCCGCGCCGGCAGCAAGGCAGCAAGCAAGGCTGGGCGCTGCCCAGACCCGCCAGGGGCGAGCCGCCCCTGGACCGGCATCTCTTAAGTCGTTGTTTCCAAAGGCGAGCCTTTGGCGAGGTCCCCGCCTTGAAGCATGGGGGCAGCGCCCCTGGCCTTCCTGCCAAATCGGTCAACGCATAGAACCGTTGGTATGAACCTGGCGGCAGCATCGGCACGATCACCGCGGGCGGCAAGCCGTGGCGTCCGGTCCGCCGAGCAGGTAGATCCGCAGCCCCGCCCTCGATCCTGCAAAACCTCGCCCCTGGATTTCCTCCGCCCAGCAGGGACTCCGACACCTCGCTCCGTGCCGCGCGCCCGAACGGATGCGCGTCCGGAGGCGCGGCGCCGGCCCCTTTCCGCGTCTCGCCCCGGCGCATGGCAGTCCGGCAACCTTGGTGCGTTCCTGCCGGTCCGGTCCGTGCGAGGTTCGCATTGTCCCTGGAACTCCCCGCCATGACGCCCTTCCACGGCCTTTGCGCCTTCCCGATCACCCCGGCGGACGAGCACGGGCGGATCGACGTCGAGGCATTCCGAAAGCTGCTCGGGCGGCTGACGGAGGCGGGGGTTCCCTCCATCGGCATCCTGGGCAGCACCGGGACCTACGCCTACCTGGCGCGGGCCGAGCGGCGCAGGGCTGTCGAGGCGGCCGTGCACCAGGCGGGCGGCAGGGCTTCGGTGCTGGCCGGCATCGGGGCGCTCAGGACCGACGAGGCGGTGCTGCTCGGACGGGACGCCAGGGAGGCCGGGGCCGACGCCGTGCTGCTCGCGCCGGTGTCGTACACGCCGCTGACCGAGGACGAGGTGTTCACCCACTTCGTCACGGTGGCGGAGAAGGTCGGCCTGCCGCTGTGCATCTACGACAATCCCTCGACCACCCGTTTCAGCTTCCGTCCGGAGCTGGTCGCCCGCCTGAGCCGGGCGGCGAACATCGTCGCGGTGAAGACCCCTGCGCCCGAGCCCGCCGCGCTGCCCCCCAGCCTGGGCGAGCTGCGCGCCCGCGCCCGGCCCGGCTTCTCGCTCGGACACAGCGTGGACTGGAAGGCGGCGGAGGCGCTGCTGGCGGGCGGCGACGCCTGGTACAGCGTCGCGGCGGGGCTGTTCCCGGGGCCGTGCCTGGCCCTCGCCAAGGCCGCGCAGGCCGGGCGGGCGGCCGAGACCCGCGCCCTGAACGCGCGCCTCCAGCCGCTCTGGGACCTGTTCGTCGAGCACACCAGCCTGCGCGTCATCCATGCGGCGGCCGGCCTGATGGGGCTGAGCCGGACCGCCCCGCCGCGCCCGATCCTGCCGCTCGCGGACGACGTGCAGCACCGCATCGCCCGAACCCTGAAGGAAATGAAGCTGGTCTGAGGCTTCAGGCAGCCAGGCATGTCGAGATCGGGGCGTCGAGCGGGATCAGCGCCACCTGAACGGGGCGAAGCGATCCTGGCCAGTTCGCGAAGCCCCGGCGGGACTGCTGCAAAGGCATCGCCTCCATGTCGGACCGGCTGACCTGTCCGGATCATCAGCGACAGTTCCGCCCGTCGCCGACTTGTCGTATGACGCTGCCATGGGCTCCTTCGTCGCGCTTCTCCGTGCCGTGAACGTCGGCGGAACCGGCAAGCTCGCCATGGCCGATCTCAAGGCCCTGTGCGAGGCGGCGGGTCTCGCAAAAGTCCGAACCTACATCGCCAGCGGCAACGTGGTCTTCGCGAGCGACAGCGCCGAGCAGGAAATCAGGGCCATCCTCGAAGCCAGCCTGCAGGCCCACGCCGGAAAGCCGGTCGGCGTCACGGTGCGCACGGCCGCCGCGATGGCAGACATCGTGGCCCGAAACCCGTTCCCCGACGCACCCGGCGACCGCGTCGTGGTCGTCTTCCTGGAGCAGGCAGCGACGCCGGATATCCTGAACGACGTGTCGGGCCGTGGCGACAACGAGGAGCTTCGGCTCGGTGGCCAAGAAATCTATGTCCACTACGGCAGCGGCATAGGAAGGTCCAAGCTGCGGATTCCGGCCGCCAGTGCGGGCACGGCACGCAACATGAACACTGTCGCGAAGCTCTCCGCCATGTCCGATGCAACAGGAAGCCAGGCTGGGTCTCTCTCGAACCTATCGAAGGCTTCCTTCCAGGCATGAGGCTCCTGGCTGAGCTTGAGGCAGAGCCTCAACCTTGCTTGCTTCGTGCCGACGCACCGGCAGCGAACAACGCGAAGCACGCCGCCTCCACCCTCCGAGCCCCGCCCCTACCGCGCCCGCCCCGCCAGCGCCGCCACCGCCTGCCCGACCAGCCCCTCCAGCACCGCCGCCACCGGCAGCTCCTCCGTCACCATCCCCACAGACTGCCCCATCATCACCGACCCCCCCTCGACGTCGCCCTCGACCACCGCCCGCCGCAGCGCCCCCGCCCAGAAATGCTCGATCTCGAGCTGCGCCGCCTGCTTGCCCAGCGCCCCCGCCCTGAACCGCCCGCCGACCTCCCTCTGGTGCGCCATGAACCGCCGCACCCCCTCGTTCGCCAGCCCCCGCACCGGGATCACCGGGAAATCCTCGTCGAGCTGCACAGAGGCCAGCGCGTCCCTCGCGTTGGCCCGCACGAACGCCCGCTTGAACGCCGGGTGCGCCACGCTCTCCACGCTCGCCGCGAACAGCGTGCCGAGCTGCGCCCCCGCCGCCCCCATCTCCAGATACCCCAGCATCGCCTCGCCCCGCCCGATGCCGCCGGCCACGAACACAGGCACCTCGCGCACGTGCGGCAGGATCTCCTGCGCCAGCACGCCGAGCGAGACCGGCCCGATATGCCCGCCCGCCTCCGAGCCCTCGATCACCAGCGCGTCCGCCCCCGAGCGCACCAGCCGCCGCGCCAGCACCAGCGCCGGGGCGAAGCACACCAGCCTCGCCCCCCCGTCCTTGACCGCGCGCACCGCCGCCCCCGACGGCACGCCCCCCGCCAGCACGACATGCCCCACCCCCGCCGCCAGGCACACGCGCACCAGATCGTCGAGCTGCGGGTGCATCGTGATCAGGTTCACCCCGAACGGCCGCGACGTGAGCGCCTGCGTCCCCGCGATCTCGGCCTCCAGCAGCGCCGGCCCCATCGACCCGCACGCCAGCACCCCGAACCCGCCCGCGTTGGAGATCGCCGAGACCAGGTGGCGCTCGCTCACCCAGCTCATCGCCCCGCCCATCACGGCGTAACGGGTCCCCAGGAACGCCGCCCCGCGCGCCCACAGCCGCTCCAGCGCCGCCCGCGCCCCCGCCTCCGCCGCCTCGCCCTCCGCCACGCCCTGCGCCGCCCCCGCCGCGACCGCCGCCCCCGCCACGCCCTCCATCGCCCCCGCCGCGACCACCCCCGGCCCGTGCCCCGGCGTCACGCCGCCACCCGGCCCGCGCTCACGCCGCGTCCAGCCCGTACGCCGTGTGCAGCGCCCGCACCGCCAGCTCCGCGTATTCGAGCCCCACCAGCACGCTCACCTTGATCTCGCTCGTCGAGATCACCTGGATGTTGATCCCCTTCTCCGCCAGCGTGCGGAACATCGTGTTCGCCACCCCCGCGTGGCTGCGCATCCCCACGCCCACGACGCTGATCTTCGCCACCTCCGCGTCCGCCAGCAGCGCCCCGTAGCCGATCGCGCCGCGCGCCCCCTCCAGGATCGAGCGCACCCGCGCCAGGTCGCTCCTCGGCACGGTGAACGTCATGTCCGTCGTGCCGTCCGCGGACACGTTCTGCACGATCATGTCCACGTTCACGCTGCCCTCCGCCAGCGGCCCGAACACCGACGCCGCCACCCCAGGCTGGTCCGGCACCGCCTTGACCGTGATCTTCGCCTCGTCGCGCGAATACGCGATCCCCGACACGACCTCCTTCTCCACGATCTCGTCCTCCCCCACCACCAGCGTGCCCTGGATCTCGCGCGCGTCGTCGATGTCGCCGAACGAGGACAGCACCTGCACCCTCACCCGCTCCTTCATCGCCAGCTCGACGCTGCGCGTCTGCAGCACCTTGGCGCCCACCGACGCCAGCTCCAGCATCTCCTCGTAGGCGATCTTGTCCAGCCTGCGCGCCCGCGACACGATCCTGGGGTCCGTCGTGTACACCCCGTCGACATCGGTGTAGATGTCGCACCGATCCGCCCCCAGCGCCGCCGCCAGCGCCACCGCAGACGTGTCCGACCCCCCCCGCCCCAGCGTCGTCACCCGGTTGTCCGGCCCGATCCCCTGGAACCCCGCCACCACCGGCACCTGCCCCGCTGCCATCCGCGCCACCAGCCCCGCGCCGTCGATCCCCTCGATCCGCGCGTGCCCGTGCGCCCCGTCCGTGCGCAGCGGGATCTGCCACCCCGCCCACGACCGCGCCTCCACCCCCAGCGCCTGCAACGCGATCGCCAGCAGGCCGCTCGTCACCTGCTCGCCCGTCGCCACCACCGCGTCATACTCGCGCGCGTCGTGCAGCACCCCTAGCGCCTGGCACCACCCGACAAGCTGGTTCGTCACCCCCGCCATCGCCGACACCACCACCGCGACCTCGTGCCCCGCCCGCACCTGCCGCGCCACCCGCTCCGCCACCGCGCGGATGCGCGCCAGGTCGGCCACCGACGTGCCGCCGAACTTCATCACCAGCCGCGCCATCGCCCCGCACCCCGCCTCGCCCGCGCGTCCCTGTAGCGGCGCGACCCCGCGCGGACAACCTGCGCCGCCGCAGCAAGCCAGCAAGGCCA
>CAXSES010000182.1:0-6442 GCA_964236225.1 uncultured Acetobacteraceae bacterium | reverse complement strand
CCTCCTCCCGGCGCAGGCCCGGCGTCCGCCTGCGGCGCGGGTCGGACAAGCCCACCTGTTCCGGCCGCAGCCGTTCGCGGCGCGAGCGGAGAAACTCGCCGAGTTGGACGGACGCGCCAGCCATGCCGGCCCTCCCAGGGTGGTAGGCCATCATACCGGTATGACGGCCAGGCTTGCTAGGACACGGCGCGGCGGGAAGATCGCGTCGTGGTGAGGAGATGCCCATGAAAGCCGCCGTCCTGAGGCAATGGGGGACGCCGCTCGCCGTCGAGGACGTCGCCGCCCCCGTGCTGGGCACGGGGGAGGTCATCGTCGACATGGCGGCGACGAACCTGCCGTCCTACGCCGCCGAGGTCTTCAGCGGCGAGCGCAGGTATCCCCTGCTGCTGCCCGCCGTCCCGGGTGCCGGCGGCGTCGGCCGCGTGCGGGCGTTCGGCCCGGACGCGACGCGGCTTGCCGTGGGCGACTGGGTCTATTGCGACTGCGCCGTCCGTTCGCGCGACGACGCGGCGTCGCCCGACATCACGCTGCAAGGCCTGAGCGCACGCGGCGAGGGAGGCCTCAAGCTCCAGGAGTACTTCCACGACGGGGCCCTGGCCGAACAGATGCGGGTGCCGACAGAGAACGCCGTGCGCCTCGGTCCGATCGAGGAGGATCAGGCCGCCCGATGGTGCGCGCTCGGGATGGCCCTGGTGCCCTATGGCGGCTTCCTCGCCGCCGGCCCGCAGGCGGGGGAGACGGTTCTGGTCAGTGGCGCCACGGGCAATTTCGGCAGTGCCGCCGTGGCGGTCGCCCTCGCCATGGGAGCCGCCTGCGTCGTGGCGCCGGGCCGCAACGAGGCGGTCCTGCGGGACCTCGCGCGGCGGTTCGGCCCGCGGCTGCGCCCCTGCACGCTGACGGGCGAGGAGGCCGCGGACCGCGAGGGCATGCGGAACGCCGCGCCCGGCCCGATCGACTGCGTGCTCGACATCATGCCGCCCTCGGTCGGGACCGACGTTGTGAGGGCGGCGCTGATGACGGTGCGCCCCTATGGCCGCGTGGTGCTGATGGGAGGGGTGGGCATGCTGGGCGGCAGCGACCTGGCGCTGCCGTATCCCTGGATCATGCGCAACTGCGTCACGATCCACGGGCAATGGATGTATCCGCTGGGAGCGGTGGCGCGGCTCGCGGCGCTGGCGCGCTCGGGCGTGCTGGACCTCGGCCAGTACGAGGTGACGGAGTTCGGCCTCGGCCGCGTCAACGAGGCCGTCACGCACGCCGCCGCCAACAAGGCCCCGTTCAGGATGACGGTCGTCCGGCCATGATGCTGCCTGCGACCCAGCCACGCCGGTTCAACGGCCTTTCGCAGTCCTGCCACCCGATGTTGAAGCGGACCTTGATCAGGATTGCAGGTCGTGTCCCGGTTCGGAACACCAGGGCTCTGTCCCATGCCTGGAAGCGGGGACCCGCCCCCGCCTCAGGACGGGGGCGAGCCGCCCCTGGACTTGCTTGACGACAGGCTGCTGAACATCGGCGACCATCACTGAAGCCGACTTCCGGAAAATCACGCAGGGTCTGCGCGCCGCCTGCCGGCCGCACCCGGACCTGCGCGCGTGGCGGCCCGGGGTCGCCGCACGCGGTTGTTGCGGCGCGGGCGCTGACAGGGGGCGCCGGATCGCGCTAGCGTCCGTTCATGACAGAGACAGCCGACGCGAAGATCGTTTCCATCGCCCGTCCACGCCGCGCGCGCGCCGCATCAGCAGGAGCGGAGCCGGGCGCAGAGGAGCGGGGCCTGCGCGAGCCGATCGTCAAGACCGCGGCGCCGACCGGGGCGGTGCCAGCCGTGGCCACGGCGATCGGGATCGCGGACCCGGAGCGGTTCATCAACCGCGAGCTGTCGTGGCTCGACTTCAACGGGCGCGTGGTGGAGGAGGCGGAGAACGCGCGCCATCCGCTGCTGGAACGGCTGCGATTCCTCTCGATCAGCGCGTCCAACCTCGACGAGTTCTTCTCCGTGCGGGTGGCGGGGCTGATCGGCATGACGCGCGAGGGGGTGGTCTCCGTCTCGCCCGACGGCCGCACGCCGGGCCAGCAGCTCGGCGTGGTCAACGAGCGGGCGAAGCGCCTGCTGGACGCGCAGGCCGCCGTCTGGGAGGCGCTGCGTCGCCAGCTCGGCGAGGCGGGCATCGTGGTGTGCGAGCCGGGCGCGCTGTCGGCAGAGGACCGGGCGTGGCTGGACACCTGGTTCATGGAGCGGGTGTTCCCTGTGCTGACGCCGATGGCGATCGACCCGGCGCACCCGTTCCCGTTCGTGCCGAATGGCGGGCTGGTGATGGCGCTCAAGCTGGTGCGCGACGAGGACTCCCAGCCGATGCGCGGCCTGATCCCGCTGCCCTCGCTGATCGGGCGCTTCATCCGGCTGCCGGCCAGGGCCGCCGCGCGCGAGGGGGGGGGGCGCGAAGGCGGCCTTCGGGAAGGCGGCCTGCGCGAAGGCGGGGCGCGGGAAGGGGGCGCGCGCGAGGGCGGCGGGCGCGACGGCGAGGCGCAGATCCGCTTCGTGATGCTGGAGGAGCTGGTCGCGCTGTCGATGGGGCTGCTGTTCCCGGGCTTCCACGTCACAGGGCGCGGGCTGTTCCGGCTGATCCGCGACACGGACGTGGAGTTCGAGGACGAGGCGCAGGATCTGGTGCGCTCCTACGAGACGGCGCTGAAGCGGCGCAGGCGGGGTGTCGTGATCCACCTCGCGGTGGACGCGGCGATGCCGGACGACCTGGTGGAGCTGGTGGCCGGCGAGCTGCATGTGGCGCGCGACGCGCTGGTGGTGCAGGGCGGCCTGCTCGGCGTGAGCGACCTCAAGCAGATGATCGTCGACGACCGGCCGGACCTGCTGTTCAGGCCTTACACGCCGCGCTTCCCCGAGCGTGTCCGCGACTTCGCCGGCGACTGCTTCGCGGCGATCCGGGCCAAGGATTTCGTGGTCCACCACCCGTTCGAGAGCTTCGACGTCGTGGTGCAGTTCCTGCGGCAGGCGGCGCAGGACCCGCTCGTGGTCGCGGTCAAGCAGACCCTCTACCGCACCTCGCGCGACAGCCCGATCGTCAAGGCGCTGATCGAGGCGGCGGAGTCGGGCAAGTCCGTCACCGCGATGGTGGAGCTGCGCGCGCGCTTCGACGAGGAGGCCAACATCACGCTGGCGCGGCTGCTGGAGGCGGCCGGGGTTCAGGTGGTGTACGGGTTCGCCGAGCTGAAGACCCACGCCAAGCTCAGCCTGGTGGTGCGCCGCGAGGCGGGCTCGATGCGCTCCTACGCGCATTTCGGCACCGGCAACTACCACCCGATCACGGCGCGAATCTACACCGACCTGAGCTTCTTCACCTGCGACCCGGCGCTGACTCGCGACGCGGCGCGGCTGTTCAACTACATGACGGGGTACGCGCGGCCGGACAGCATGGAGCAGGTGGCGTTCAGCCCGCTGACCACGCGGCCGACGCTGATGGAGCTGATCGCGGGCGAGGTCGCGCACGCGCGGGCCGGGCGTCCCGGCACGATCTGGCTCAAGCTGAACAGCCTGGTGGACCCGGAGCTGATCGACGCCCTGTACGAGGCGTCGCGGGCCGGGGTCATCGTGATGACGATGGTGCGCGGCATCTGCTGCCTGCGGCCGGGCATCCCCGGCCTGTCGGAGAACATCCGGGTGAAGTCGATCGTGGGCCGGTTCCTGGAGCACAGCCGCATCTGCGTGTTCGGCGACGGGCACCGCCTGCCCAGCCGGCAGGCGCGGGTGTTCATCAGCTCGGCGGACTGGATGGCGCGCAACATGGACTGGCGGGTCGAGACGCTGGTGCCAATCCACAACGCGACGGTGCACGCGCAAATCCTGGACCAGGTGATGGTGACGAACCTCAAGGACACGCTTCAGTCGTGGGAGCTGTCGAGCGACGGGTGCTGGCGCAGGCTGGAGCCGGGCGCCAAGCCGGTTTCGGCGCACGAGTACTTCATGACGAACCCGTCGCTGTCTGGGCGGGGCTCGGCGCTGCACGGGCCGGTGGTGAGCGTGCCGCGGCCGCTGCCGAAGCGGGCGGACCGGGTGACGCAGGACTGAGGCGGGGGCTGGAGAGCAAGCAAGGTTGAGGCTCCTGTCCTCAAGCCTATGGACCTTGAACTTCGCCAAGGCCCGCCGTTAAAATCCGTCTGAAAGAAGACCGAAAGCTGCTATGGGTCTATGACCGCTTAGACCTCGCTGCTAACGCGATCTATGCTGGCGCCGAACTGGCCGCTGCTTTTGAAAGTAGAATTGGAGATGACCATGGACAGGAAGCATTGATGATGCGTTCCACCCTCATCCTGGCGACATGGACGCTCCTCGCCGGAGCTGGCATCCTGCTCATTGGCGTGCTGAACAGCGGCATGGCGCGAAGCGTTGGCAATCCTCTTGGAGCGACCGCGGTCATGTTTGCGGTTGCATTTCTGCTCGCGCTGGGCCTCTCGCTGCCCCTCTACGGTGCAGCGGGTTACAGCCGGATCGGGTCGGCTCCTCTGAGCAGCTACGGCGCAGGACTGCTGATCGGTTTCTACGCGCTGTCGGCCACCATCGTCATTCCACGCTTCGGCGCAGGCAACTTTATAGCCTTCATCCTTGTCGCCCAGCTCGCGACTGCGGCAGTGATCGATCAGTTCGGCCTTCTGGGCATGACGAGGCAACCGGCCAATGCGCTCAAGCTGAGTGGTTTCCTGCTCATCCTGGGTGGCATTGTGCTGGTGCAGGTTGCTGCGAAACGTCCCTCGCCAACCTAGCTCAGCTCGAACGTCCGGTTTTGCCACCGACCGCGCCGAGCAGACGGGCGGCAAATCACCAAAGCCCACAGAAGGATGCAGAAAACCACGGTTTGGCCGCGGCCGTGCGTGGCGTGCCGCCGGCCTGAACCGATGCAGGTCCAGGGCGGAACCCTGGCCTTGCCTTCCCTGCCCTGGCCTTCCGCGCGCCCTTCCGCCACGGTGCCGCCAACAGCGTCAGAGCCCCGCCATGCCGCCTCGCTGCGCCGTCGTCGACCTCGGCTCAAACTCCGTCCGCCTCGTGGTGTTCGAGGGGCGTGGCCGCAACCCGCAGGCGATCTTCAACGAGAAGGCGGTGCTGCGGCTCGGGCGCGGGTTGCAGGCCACCGGGCTTCTGAACGAGGAGGGCGTGGCCCAGGCGCTCGACGTGATGCGGCGCTACCACGCGGTGGCGCGCGCGATGCACGCCGAGCCGTTCGAGGTGCTGGCGACCGCTGCGGTGCGCGACGCCAGCAACGGCGCGGCGTTCGTGGCCGCGCTGGAGGCGATCATGCCCGGCGTGGCGATCCGCGTGCTGTCGGGCGAGCAGGAGGCGGCGTTCTCCGCCGCCGGCGTGCTGTGCGGCATCCCGGAGGCGGACGGCGTGCTGGGCGACATCGGCGGCGGCTCGGTGGAGCTGGTGCGGCTGGTGGATGGGCGGGCGGTGCGGGCGCAGACGCTGCGGCTGGGGGTGATCCGGCTGTCGGACCGCGCCGGCGGCGACCTGGGGCGGGCGCGGGCGATCGTGGACGCGGACCTCGCCGGCGTGGACTGGCTGGCGGGGCGCGACCTCTATCTGGTCGGCGGCGCGTGGCGGGCGCTGGCGCGGGCGCACATGGCGCAGTCCGGCTACCCGCTGGCGATCGTGCACCACTACACGATCGGTCGCGAGGAGGCGCGCGGGCTGGCGGAGCTGGCGGCGACCGGGCCGCGGCGCATACTGGAGCGCCTGGCGGGCGTTCCGAAGCGCCGCGTGGACGACCTGCCGTTCGCCGCCCTGGTGCTGCGCCGCCTGCTGCAGCTCATGCCGGCCGAGCGCGTGGTGTTCACCGCCAACGGCCTGCGCGAGGGCTGGTACATGCAGCACGTCGCGGAGTCCGTGCGCGCCGAGGACCCGCTGATCGCCGCCTCCCGCGCGCTCGGCGAGCAGCTCGGGCGCGACGGCGACCTGCCCCGCGCCCTGTTCGGCTGGACAGCGCCGCTGTTCGGGGCGGAGGGCCGCGACGCGCGCCGGCTGCGCTGCTGCGCCTGCTGGCTGTCCGACATCGGCAGCCACGACCATCCGGAATACCGGGCGCAGCAGAGCTTCCTCCGGGTGCTGGAGCAGCCGGGCGTGGCGCTGGACCATCGGGCGCGGGCGTTCCTCGCGCTGGCGGTGGCGGGGCGCTACGACGCGCCGCCCGGCCTCGCGCTGCTGGCGCCAGCCCTCGGGCTGCTGGACCATGCCGACATCCGCACGGCGGAGGCGCTGGGAGCGGCGCTGCGGCTGGCCTACGTGCTGTCGGCCGGGACGCCGGACCTGCTGGCGCGCACCGCGCTGCGGGTGGAGGGGGCGCGGCTGGTGCTGACGCTGGCGGGCGGGGGGGTGTTCGCGGGCGAGAGCGTGACGCGGCGCCTGGAGGCGCTGGCGGGGGTGCTGGGGCTGGCGGCG